>JACUUW010000244.1 GCA_014859075.1 Desulforudis sp. | reverse complement strand
CTGTCAAAATGGCTGTCAAAAGATGGGATATATTAAGGCTCGGCAGAAGGCTTCTGAGAGCCGCTAAGGGGAAGGACTTTATACCACAGTCCTTCCCCTTTGATATTGCCCCTATCTCGGCTCAGGCGTTTATGGCTTTCCACTGAGCACTGACTTCGGAAGCCGCCCGCCTTGTGTTGCCTTCGGTTTCATTCAGGAGCGCGTCCATCTCTATAAACTCATGGATGCTCTTAACGTCCTTGAGGTAGCTTTTGAAATGGACCGCGATTGCCGGAAGCTGAGCGCGCAGGCTTTCAGCCGCCGCCAGGGTTTCATCCCGCGATACCTCTTCCGCTGTCCGATGCTTCAGCTTTCGCATTTCCCATGCTGCCGATTGATCGGCCATGCGGGGATCCAGAAGCCGGCGAAGGTGCGAGAGCTTCACCCGGTCCCCGGCCCGCGCGGTTTCCTCGTAAAGCTCCATCCACTGTTCCGGCTGGCGGGCCTCGATGTCCTGGGCGCTCACCTGAGCGATAAGAGCCTCTTCAGCGGCGGGGATCTCCGGCAGCGCCGCCCTCTTTTCGGCCGCAGTGACGGCCCGCTGGATTTTGTCCTCGATCCGCGCAGCCATCTTATCTATGCGGTCTTCAACCGCCGTGCGCTTCTCCTGTATTTTTTCATCGCGGTACTTCGCGGAAACGGCGTCGTTGCGATTGAGAGCGTCTACTTCTTCACCGAACCGCTTAATTGCATCCGCGCCCTTCCCAACTTCGCCGCGTGTGTACTTGATCATGAAGTCGATAGGGTTTTTACCAAAGGAAGCCGATTGATCGGCTATCTTTTGTTCTGATTCTTCCTGCATGAAGTCTAAGTCTTCCTGCGTTAAAGCCATTGCGTTTTCCTTTCGTTAGTCATTTCTTCTGTCCGGTCCTGCTGCTAGGCTTTTCGGGTTCACCTCCCTGTCTTTTCGTCATGCTCCGCCCAGACTTCTTCCATCGTCTTTTCTTTATCCTCAGCGGTAGGGTTCGGCTTGCCAAACATCGCTTCGGTATACCCGGTGGGATCATTTTGTTTTTCCAGGTAGGCGGCTATCTCTTCCGGCGTTTTGATCGAGCCGGACATCCATCCCAGGAAGAGGCCAAACTGTGATTGATCCCCTTCGCCGGGTGCTTCCGCTTTTGGCGGTGCCTTTCCCTCTTCGAGCCTCAGCTTGTCAAGAAGAATGCCTACCCCGGTTGCCAGGGCCAGCGTGTCCTTTGCCGGCGGCACCGGGTATTTAACCTGCCGGGCCTGCTGGCCCTTAAAGTCGATCTGAGGCGCTGACATCCGTTCCAGTAGAAGGTCGATGCGCTCAAGCAGCTTTTCCTTGACCCCTTCGCGGCGTGATTCGTTCCTGACCTTGTTCGCGGCGGTTGCCGCCTGGGTTTTTTTCGCTGTCACCGGTGACAGACCGGTGAGGCCGGACCGCTGCGCCCACTTGCGAATAGTGCCGGAGGGAATGCCGGTTTTTCGGGCGGTCTCAGCCGGGCCCACGTCGGCATAAAGTGTAAGCGCCTGTTCTTTCTCCTGGGCTGTATAGCGGCGTCTCATGGCTGCTTGGCCTTTGCCTGATCGGCCAGGTGACCGTTTAGGGCCGCGATGTATTCATCCAGCGAGCCGATGATCTTCATCAGGCCCCTGGAGGCCCCGGGGAAACCGGGCATTGTATCCAGATGCTTGACTAGGACCGCCCGCGCCTCTAGCAATGTCTGGCGGTCCTTTTTGAAATCGAGCTTCTGTTTGCTCATGGTTAGATCATCCTTTCTTGTTCGGCCGCGCCTTCCTGGATCAGGCGGCCCGCCTCTTCCCAGGTGAGAGTTTGCTTAGCGGCGGTTTGAGGGTTCACAGGTTCACACCCCTGCAAATCGCCACATTCCGGGGGTAACACCTGGTTCACAGGGGGTTCACAGGTATACAGCTCGGCGGGGGTTGGAAGGCCGGCATCATCGGGAAGCGGATCGCCGATAGCGAGCTTGTAGGGATGTCCCTTGCGGTCCTCTTTATTTACAAGCCAGCCGCCGCCTAGAGCCTTTCTAACCCGCCCGGAGGCGGCCCGCTTGCTCACGTTAAGAGTCTTAGCCACCTGGGTGACGGTTGCGCTCTCGTGGTCGTCATTCAAGATATTGGTCACGGCCTCCACCGTCTCTGTCACAGCCCGCCCTGCGCCGGTGACGCTGGCCTCGAACATATCGGCGATCAGCTCGTGGATAGTCTCGTAGTCCGCAAGCTCCGCGATGATCTGTCCTTTGTCATTTCGCCGGCGGTGATGATGTCTTAAAACGGCAACCGATTTAACGAGGGAAAGCAGGCGGGCAAAGTCCCGGTTGATTCTGGCGGCTGCCGGCCGCCGGCCTATCGCTTTTGCCAGCCGGTCCGCAAAAGGCACCACCACGTCAAACGGTGCCAGGTGTTGCAGGAGCGCCTGATAT
>JACUUW010000243.1 GCA_014859075.1 Desulforudis sp. | reverse complement strand
ACGGCAGTAGAGAATTGCGCCCTGGTGGACGACGGCCACCGGTCCGAGGCCGCAAAAGCCGTAACACCCGGTTTTGACCACCCTGACGTCCAGGCCGAGTTCCTTGACTTCCCGGCGGAGGAACTTATACGCCTGCTCCCCGCCCGACGATTGGCAGGCGGTGCTGGTGCAGACCAGGACTTGGGTGGGCCGGGCCACCCGCCCGTCCTGGAGCCGTTCTTCAACCAGGGGGAGGTGCCGGTCTTTGATCGCCTGCAGGTCGTTCGTGCTCCTGATCAACTTCATCCACCCCCTCGTCCTTCTCTTGACCCCGGTACCTGTCCAACAGCGATTCCAGGTCGCCCACATCCAGGTGACCGTGTACGTTCCGGTTGACCGTGAGCAACGGCGCCATGCTGCAGGCCCCGATACAGCGGGTGGTCCGGAGCGTAAAAAGCCGGTCCCCCGTCGTCTCGTCCGGTTCCACCCGCAGCATCTCCCGGAAACGGCCCAGGATTGCCGGCGCATTCTTCACGTAGCAGGCCGTGCCCATGCAGACGCTGATAATGTACTTGCCCTGGGGCGCCGTGACAAACTGTGAATAGAAGGTGGCCACCCCGTGCACGTGACCCACCGGCAGGCACATCTTCTCGGCCACGTAGGTCTGCACGTCGCGCGACAGGTAGCCGAACAGCTCCTGCGCCTTTTGCAGTACCCGGATCAGACCGCCGGGGCGTTCTCCGTAACGCTCGATGAGTTTCCCCAGGACAAGGTAATTGCGTTCTTCCATGTTCATAGGCTGTATGATTCCCCGGAGGCTGAACCAAGATACGGCGCGGGTGACCAGGGAATTGAGGCGTGCGAAGGCGGACTACCGGGGTTGCCGTTCAATGACGCGGTGGGGATAAGCCAGGCGGATACCGCGCTCCCGGGCCCGGGTCCAGATCATCTCCCGGAGGGTGCGTTCGGTGGTCCAGAGGTAGGGCGGTTCGGTCAGGGCGATAATGGTGTACTGACCGCCGCGGGCGTTCTGGTCGATGTCGGTGACACCTAGAATCTGGGGAGGCTCAATGAATGCACCGCTCTCATCCACGCGCAGGTAGTCCGGATGGTCGGCGGTAAACTCGGTGCAAACGTCGTCCAGCAGGCGCCGGACCTCCACGGGGTCCTCCTCGAAGGGAAAAGTAACCGTAACCAGGGCGCGAAGTTCCCGCCGGTTGTAGTTGCTGATGGTCTTGATCTCGGCGTTGGCGATGTAGAACTTGCGCCCCGACCACTCCCGGAGGGCCGTCATCCGCAAGCCGACCTCTTCCACCCGACCGAAAACGTCCCCGTTGACCAGTACGTAGTCGCCGACCCGGAGTTGGTCTTCAAACATAATGAAAAAGCCGGTGATGACGTCCCTGATCAGGTTCTGGGCGCCGAAACCGACGGCCAGGCCGACCACCCCGGCCCCGGCCAGGATGGGCGTGATGTTGAAGCCCGGGTCAAAAGTCTGAATGACCAGCATCAGGGCGACGGCCCAGACCACATAGCGGATCAGTGAAGACAACAGGCTGACCAGCGTTTCCTTCTTGTCCAGATCGGCCCGACCCACGCTGAAGACCTGGCGGATCAACCGCGTGAACAGCCAGAGCAATAACCAGGCCGCCCCGATGATCAAGAACACGCGCAGCGCCTTGATGATCAACGCGGTCAAGTCGATACTGGCGATAATCTGGAGCAGTTCCGTCTCCATGAAACCTTTCTCCCCCGTATCGGCTGCTTGCCGGCAAATAGGGGTCCAGACCGAACCAGCGGTATCCCGGTGCCTCTATTTTAGCAAAAACGCCCGCACAAGTCCATGAAGGCGGTAAACCAGGGAGATATTGTTAGAAGCGGACAGCCTGATTTCATAAATAAGACGGGCCGCCGGGCCGTAAGTATTTATTACAGATTACCAGCAAGCACCCCGGGTGCCGTAATGGTACGCGCCAATCCAAGAAAACGGGGGGTGAAAGCCAGGCAGAGAAGCACCCACACAACCGAGACCCGATCTGAACGGGGGGTTCCAGTACCCCCGGTAGCCCGACCAAGGGCTTGTGAGAACGGTAAACAGTACGGGGGAAACGGGGGTTCGGCAACGGACTCCCTTCCCTTATTTCGTGAATATTTTTGCGGCCGGCGGGTTTCCTTTGCCTGCCCCAACATGATAATCTTAATAAAAAACCATAGGACAAATCATCCAAGGAGGTTTGCAGCATGAACCTATTTGACCTGACCGGCAAAGTGGCCATGGTCACCGGTGCTTCCAGCGGTTTGGGGCGGCGCTTTGCACAAGTGTTGGTCGCGCACGGCGCGGACGTGGCCGTGGTCGCCCGGCGGGTGGACCGCCTTGAACAGCTGGCGGCGGAGATCAGGGCGTCCGGCAAGCGGTGTCTCGCGGTGCAGTGCAACGTGGCGGACGAGGACCAGGTAGCCGCTACGGTGGACAA
>JACUUW010000242.1 GCA_014859075.1 Desulforudis sp. | reverse complement strand
ACGGGCCGACATCTTCAACCTCGGCGAGCAGCTCCGGAGGCAGGACAACGAGAGTTGGACCAGGCTGGCGCCGGTCTGGGACGACGTTTATCCCCGGATGGAAGTGAACGTCTCGGTGCGGTCTATTCTCCGGCACCGGGGCACCATGATCGACCCGCCGGGAGTGATGCAGCCTTGAGACTTGTGGTGACACTGCTGATCATCGGGGTAATCGCCTGGCTTGGGTTCAAGCGTTTTGCGGTTACGCGGGACGTGCGGGAACTGACGGTGAACCTGCTGCTTCTGGGTCTGGGAACCTTCATCGCGTTCGCCGGGATGATGGGCTACAACCTGCCCAATCCCAACGACTATCTGGCCAAGGTCATCGGCCCGCTGAGCGAGGCCTTGGGACTCACCGTCACCTGGCGGTAGCGTGCTCATCACGTCCCGACCAGTACTTGCGCGTAGAGTTCTATTACGAAGAAGGTGAACGCCCGGACAGAGTCGAAGTCTTAGACCCAGTGAGGGGGGAACGCCGTGCGCATGTTGAGTCTTTACTTGTGGATATTCTCCGCCATCGTCCTGGCGTTGGTCACCGGC
Source organism: Desulforudis sp. (assembly GCA_014859075.1). Lineage (GTDB taxonomy): Bacteria > Bacillota > Desulfotomaculia > Desulfotomaculales > Desulforudaceae > Desulfopertinax. The sequence continues at coordinate 1,883 of JACUUW010000242.1, read as the reverse complement.
CCGGGCTTGGCCCCGGCCGCCGCCGCGGCGGTGGCGGTCGCCGGCATCAGTGTCGGCCGAAAGTCACCGGTTTACCGGGACTACCTGGCCAAAACCGGCGCGACCGTCGCAAACCGCCTCATCTATCTTGTCCTGCACTCCGTGGTCGGGACCGTGGTCATTTTCGGTTTCACCTCCATCGCCGCGTCAATTGCGGGCTTGTTTAACTGATAGGTTCCAGGCCGGCGGGCGGCCGGCTTCTCCCGTCCGAAGCACCTGGCCGTCCCGGGTCTGATTGTACGCCGACCGCCACAAACCTTTCCCCCAGTCCCTTCCACGGCGGGTCTCCCGGCATTCCACGCCCAAACAGCTGAATCGGTGAAGGTGAGATTATACCTTCCTTCTTGACACTGGAAAGGGGGAGGACGATGCCCCGCATTTGGCTGGCCCTAATCAAAAACCGGCTGTTCACCTTGCCGCGTGACCCACACGCCTTTCTCAGAGCGTGCGAACAGATCACCTCCAACAACAACATCTAGGCCTTAACGGCCAACCGCCCGTTGCCGGCGGCAGTCGCCGCTCCACACAATTGACCCCCGTTTCGTCACTTTGAGCTCCGCCGCTCATCGATCCCTCCCCTTGTGAGAATAATTCTTTAACCCAGTGGGTAAGATACAAAGGTCAAAAATTCACTCTTGGGGGTATTACATAATGGGTGTGCTAACGGAATCACCGAAGACGATGGACGCTTGTATTGACATCTGTGTTCAATGTGGGCGGGCTTGCGAAGAATGCTTCACCGCCTGCCTACAGGAACCGGACCTGAAGGCCAGGGAAAAATGCGTCAAAATTCTGAATGACTGTGCGGAAATCTGTTTCCAGGCGGTCCAGTATATGTCCCGCAACAGTGACTTCGCCAAACCCCTGTGCGGCCTCTGTGCCCAGGTCTGTGACGCCTGTGCCAAGGAATGTGAGGTCTTTAAGGACGTCCACTGCCAGGAGTGCGCCCGGATCTGCCGTCAGTGCGCGGCGGAATGCCGGAAAATGGCCGCCGGCTAGGACTCCGAAAGTCGGCCCCCTCCTTATGGGTAAGGATAGCTCGAACACGCCCGGGCATCCTAACTGGCCTGGATCCCACCCGGTATTGACAGATCTCCGAGGGGGTGTCCCCACTCTTTGCCTTTGTTTAGAGGTGTGGACGGTGAGAGCCTTATCCTTTCGGGGACAGCAGCCGCAAGCGGCGGGGGTGGACGTGACCGATAGAGGCAGGTCGGGGCCCCGCTCCCCGTCCATGGTGGTGGCCAGCGTGCGGTCGGCGGCGAGTTCCAGGCGGTCCGCCTGGAAGTACAAGACGGCGGGATCTTCCACGTGCCGGCCCCGCAGCACCTGGCGAATCAGGTGCCACATCTTGAGCCAGGAGATCGCCCGGAAACCGACGACGTCAAACCGGCCGTCCGAACAGGAGGCCCGGGGCGCCAACCGCTTGAACCCGCCGCCCGCCATGCCGTTTTGCACCAGCGCCAGGAGCAGCCGCTCCCGGCGCTCCCCTTCCGGGGTGATCAGCGACAGTTCGAACGGGCGGTAGGACTTGAGGTTGGGGACTGCATGCAGGATGTAGGCGAGCCGCCCTAGGCTGTTCTTATAGCGCGGGGGCACCTCGTAGGCAACGTTGGTTAAAAGTCCGAAGCCTAATAGATTGACGAAGTAACGTCCGACGGCCTCTCCTACGTCAAAGAACTCGTATCGGTCTTCGGCCAGTGAAACGAGGGTGTTGCCGAGGAGCAGCTCCAGGGGCTGGTGGAGCCGGACGTCCAGATTCGCGGCGTAGTCGTTGGACGTGCCCCAGGGAAGCACGGCGAGGGGCAGGTCGGCGCCACGGGCGAGCAGGGCGTTCGCCACCCAGA
>JACUUW010000023.1 GCA_014859075.1 Desulforudis sp. | reverse complement strand
CTCCCGTTGCGGAAAGGAGTATGCGGCTGCGGTATTATTGTATTTCGACCGGGCTGCGCTTTTCGCGCGGTCCGGTTTTTGCTTGACATAAGACATAAGGTTGCTCCGAGCCCTCCGGCCTAAAGGGGAAACCCATGGCCGTTGGGCCGTCAGGGTGTACCGGGAAACGGGTACGCCTCCCGTTGCGGAAAGGAGCCGACTGCCCCGGGCTTTGCCGGTTCGGTTGGTAGTTCTTTCCGCCAGCCGGATTTTTTATGCCTGGAGGTGGGAGATGGAAACCAAGCAGGAGTAAAAACAAAGGCCATGAAAGGCCGTACCCGTTCGTAATCGTATTAAGAGAAAAGGAGGTTCAAGAATTGAAGTTTAACTGGAAAGTAATTGTGTCCATAATGGTGTTTTTACTGGCGGCCTTGGTGTCAGTGGCCGGGTGCGGGGATCGGGGGGCGGTTTCCGAAACGCAGCCGGAGCTTACGCTGGCCACCACGACCAGCACGTACGACTCCGGTCTGCTGGACGAGGTGCTGCCCGTATTCGAGGAGAAATACGGCTACAAGGTCCACGTTGTTTCCGTCGGCACCGGCGCCGCACTGGAAACGGGCCGGCGGGGGGACTGCGATGTCCTGCTCGTGCACGCCAAGGAACAGGAACTGGCCTTGGTTGAGGAAGGCCATTTCGTGGACCGGTACGACGTAATGTACAACGACTTCGTCGTCGTCGGGCCGGAGGCAGACCCGGCGGGCGTCGCCAGCGTTCAGGACGTGAAGGCGGCTTTCGCGAAGATCGCGGAGGAGGAGACCGTATTCGTCTCCCGCGGCGATGATTCCGGCACCCACAAGGCTGAACTGAAGATTTGGGAGAAGGCCGGTATACAACCTCAGGGCGACTGGTACCACTCCGTCGGCCAGGGCATGGGGGATACGCTCCGGATGGCGGGCGAAATGCGCGGTTATGCCCTGACGGATCGCGGGACCTGGATCGCCATGCGGGATTCGCTGGACCTGGAAGTGGTTTTGGAAGGCGACCCGGTGCTCTTCAACCAGTACGGGGTGATGGCCGTGAACCCGGACAACCACCCGCACATCGACTACGACGGAGCCGGGAAGTTTATTGATTTCTTTATCTCCGACGAGGGCCAGGAACTGATCGCCGGCTTCAAGAAGCACGGTGAACAGCTGTTCGTGCCCAACGCCTCCTCCTAACGGAGCCGGGGCCCGGGTCACCGTTTTGAGTCGGTGACCCGGGCACCATTCTCCCGTGCGGACGACGCGACACGTGCATCAACGGGGGTGTTACCATCTGGGAAGGAACCGTGCAGGCGTTTAACCTGGTCATCGGCCGCGATCCGGCCCTGATGCAGATCATCCGGTTGTCGCTGCAAGTATCGGGCCTGGCCGTTTGCCTGGCCGCCCTGGCGGGGATTCCCCTGGGGACGTGGCTCGGCCTGCGGCCGGCGCGTCAGGTGCGCTGGCCCGCCCTGTTCATCTACACCTTCATGGGCCTGCCGCCCGTGCTGGTCGGGCTGCTCGTCTATCTGCTGTTATCCTCACAAGGGCTACTTGGGGTGCTGAATCTGCTTTTCAGCCCAACCGCCATGGTCATTGCCCAGACCGTTCTGGCCCTGCCCATCGTCACCGGCCTGACGATGGTCGCGGTGCGCGGCAAGGACCGTGAAATTAGAGATACGGCTGTTTCTTTGGGGGCCGGTGGCTGGCAGGTGGCGCTGACGGTGGTCCGGGAGACCCGGGTGGCCATTGTCGGCGCCGTCGTCGCCGGCGCGGGTCGGGCGTTGGCCGAGGTGGGGGCGGTCATGATGGTGGGCGGCAACATTGAAGGCAAGACCCGGGTGATGACCACCGCCATCGTGCTGGAGACCAGGAGGGGCAACTTCGAGATGGCTATCGGTCTGGGCCTGGTCTTGTTGGCCCTGGCCTTCGTTATCAACGCGCTACTCTACCGTCTGCAGGGGGTGAACGCCGATTAGTGAGGCTGTGTTTGCCCTGGAAGGGCTGGCCAAGACCTATGGCGCACGGGAAGTGTTGCGGGTAGAGGAGCTGTCTTTTCCCGCGGGGCTGATCCACGGCCTGATGGGGCCCAGCGGGGCGGGGAAGAGTACGCTCCTGCGGCTGCTCAATCTGCTCGAGACCCCGACAGCCGGCCGGATCTTGTACCGGGGGCTGGACGTCGGGCGGTACGGTTCCCGCCTGGAACTGCGACGCCGGATGGCCATGGTGTTTCAAAAGCCGGTGCTGTTCGACGGCACCGTGTTCGACAACGTCGCCTACGGCTTGAAAGTGCGCGGGCTCCGGAATCCGGTCGTGCGGGAGAAGGTAACGGACACTTTGCGGGCCGTCGGGTTGGAATACCTGGAGAAAGCACAGGCCCGTACCCTGTCGGGCGGGGAGGCCCAGCGGGTGGCCCTGGCCCGCGCCCTGGTGATCGAACCGGACGTGTTGCTCCTGGACGAACCGACGTCCAACCTGGACCCGCATAATGTCGCGCTGCTCGAGGACCTTATCCGGGGGACCAACGGCGGGCGGGGCAGTACGGTGATCCTGGTTACCCACAATGTTTTTCAGGCCGAACGCCTGACCGACAGGGTGGTTTTCATGTGCGACGGCCGGGTGGTGGAGGAGGGCCCGACCGCGGAGGTTTTCACTTCCCCCCGGGAGGAACGGACCCGGGCCTTTATTCGCGGCGACATGGTGTACTAGGCAAAGAGGCCGCTGATAAACTTCGCCTGGCTTTGTCAGGCGCCGTGCTCGTTTCTGATCGGCCTCTCATCTGCCGGCGCGGAACAGCGTTTAAGTTAAGGGTCAGACCCCTAACTTAAACCCTAAGGGTGCCGTCGGAAAACAGTTGCTTGTCCGTTTTTCCGGCGCGGACCAGGATTTTGCCGGCGGGCAGTTCGTCAGTGACCATCCCGATCACTTGGGCCTCGGGAACCCCGTATTCCGCCAGTTTGGTCATCAAGGTTTGGAGTCGGGCTTCCGGAACGGCGATCATCAGGCCGCCCGAGGTCTGTGGGTCGAACATGATGTCCTGGACGGCCAGGGGCACGTCCTTCTCAAACGTGATGTGTTCGTTGATAAAACAACGGTTGGCGTGGGCACCGCGTGGTATCAACCCCAGCGAAGCGTATTCGACGGCGCGTTCAATCAGCGGCAGCCTGCCGGCATCGAAAATCAAACCCGTTCCGCTGCCGCGGGCCATTTCCAGGGCATGTCCCAGCAGCCCGAAACCGGTGATGTCGGTGCAGGCCGACGGGCCGGACTCGCACATGGCCCGGGCGGCGCGGGCGTTAAGGGTCGCCATTTGAACCGTCACCGCCTCTTCGAGTTCGGCGGGGACCATTTTCGCCTTCAAGGCCGAAGTGACAATACCGGTGCCCAGGCGCTTGGTAAGCACCAGCCGGTCGCCCGGCCGGGCTGTGCTGTTGCGGATCACCCGGTCGGGGGCAGCCGTCCCGGTGACCGCCAGGCCGTACTTGGGTTCCTTGTCTTCCACGCTGTGGCCGCCCACAATAAGAGCCCCGGCCTCCTTGACCTTTTCGGCTCCACCGATCAGGATTTGGGCCAGGACGTCCAGGTGTCCCTCCTTGGTGGGATAGCAGATGATGTTCATAGCCGTAAGCGGGGTACCGCCCATGGCGTAGATGTCACTGAGCGCATTCGCCGCGGCGATCTGTCCGAAACGGCGCGGGTTGTCCACAATCGGCGTAAAAAAGTCGACCGTTTGCAGCAGCGCGGTGTTCTCGTCAATCAGAAAAACGCCGGCGTCATCGGCCGTTTCAATGCCGACCAGCAGTCTGGCGTCTTCCATGGCCGGCAAATAGTTCAAAACCTGGGCCAAAGCCTCCGGCCCGATTTTTGCCGCTCACCCACCGCCTACGGTTAGGGAGGTCAACTTGGGTGCTTCCATGGGGATCACTTCCTTGCCCAAAGCTTTCCTCAATTTTATCACTAGGAATTAATTTCAACCATATTATTATCGTCCAAATAACAAACTTTTATAGTAAGAAAGATCTGAGAAGCCGGGTTGCCAACCATATTATGCAAGTAATAGAATTAACTAACAGAATATGGTTGTTGGCATCGGATAATTATTAATGTGCCGCTTTCAACGTTGGGTTAGAGGAGGATTAGACGTGCGTATTGCGATGCTGCACTGGGGGTTTCCACCGATTATCGGCGGTGTGGAGACCCATCTGATGATGTTGGGACCGGCCTTGGTGACCCGGGGCTGTACGGTGAACCTGTTGACCGGATCCGTGGACGGCCGCCGGGAAACGCTGGTGTGGGGCGGAATGACGGTGGCGCGGACGCCGCTCATGGACCTGAACGAATTGGGGTCGCTTCCCAGGATCCGGGAACTTGCCGGGGACATCCGGGACGAGCTGACCGGTTTCATCAGGCAGAACCGCCCCGACCTGATCCACGCCCATAACATGCATTATTTCAGTCCCGTCCACGTCCGGGTTCTGGCCCGGGTCTGCGCCCGGGAGAACATCCCGGTGGTGCTGACGGCCCACAACGTTTGGAACGACGAATTGTGGAACGAAATGCTGCGGTTGAAAGGCGTCTGGGACGCGGTGATCGCCGTCAGCCACTTCATCAAGAAGGAACTGGTGCAAAACGGTTACGCCGAACACCGGGTGGAAGCCATCCACCACGGCATAGAGCTTGAAAGGTTCGCGCCGGTCGGACCGGCCGAACGGGAACGCATCCTCGCCCGCTACCCCCGGCTCCGGGGCCGCCGGGTCATGTTCCACCCGGCCCGGATGTCCCTGGCCAAGGGTTCGGACCTGGTGGTAAAAGCGTTTGCGCGGGTGCACGAGAAGTTGCCTGATGTGTGCCTGGTTCTGGCCGGCACGGAAAAGACGGTGGACTGGGGCAGTTACCAGGATCGCGAAATAGGCCTCATCAATACCCTGATCCGTGAGTTGGACATCGAGAATGACGTGTTCATCAAATTCTTTCCGTGGGACGAAATCACGGAAATGTACCGGGTGGTTGACATGGCCGTGTACCCGTCTATATTTGACGAACCGTTCGGGCTGGTGATGCTCGAGGCGATGGCTTCGGGCACGCCTATTGTGGTGAGTCGTTCCGGGGGCATGCCGGAGGTGATTGAGGATGGTTTCAACGGCTTTGTGGTACCGCCGCGCGACGAACACGCGTTGGCCGGGCGGTGCCTGTTCATTCTGCAAAACCCCGGGGAGTCGGAACGGCTCATTGCCAACGGCCTCCGGCGGGTGCGGGAACGATATACAAATGATATCATGGTCGATAAGACCCTTGACCTCTACAAGCGCACGTCGGCTCTCAAGGAGAACGGGGTCAACATGGCAAGTGGGTAGGAAAAAACGAAAATGCACGACTTGAGAATCGCACCCCGCGAAATCGAGGAATCGGCTTTCGAGGTACTCAAGGAAGGAGACCTGTTTCTGACCACCCTCCCGGACGGGGAGATCCCGGCGGGCAACATGGCCGGCCTGGGACTGTACTACCGGGACACCCGTTTCTTGAGTTGTTTGGAGCACTTCCTTAACGATACCAGGCCGGTGCTGTTGTCCTCGACGACCCGCGGCAGCCATTTCAGCCAGATCGAACTGAGCAATGGCGAGTTGATTACCCGCGGCGACCGGTTGGTTCCGCTGCAGAGCATCCACCTACGGCTGCTGCGGGTGATGCGCCAGGCTCTTTTCCAACGACTGCGGCTGGTCAACTACAACATGTTCGAAGTGGACCTTACCCTGCGGGTGTTGATCGGCTCGGATTTCCGGGATATTTTCGAAATCCGGGGTCACGACCGGCCGCGGCGGGGTCGATGTCTGGAACCGGTAACGACAATGGGTTCGATAACACTGCGCTACCGGGGGTTGGACGAGATCGTCCGGGGGTGTCACGTGGCCTTCGATGTGGCGCCTGTTGAAATGCGGACGGACCCGGATCGGGCGCTCTGCACCTTCAAGCTGGTCCTGCCCCCGCAGCGCAAAGTACACCTCACCTGGTTGGTCAAGCCCGTACTTGAACCGGATGGGGGGCCGTCGGCGGCGCGGAACCGGCCCGGAAGCGGCCTGCAGGCCACTTTCGTGTCCACGGCCGTCGGCCAGGCTGACGAGTACCGGGCCTGGGCAAGCCGCTGTACTCAATTCACAGCCGACAACGAGATATTCAACCGTAGCGTGGCGCGGTCGGTGACCGACTTGCGGGCGCTCTATACGGTCTACCCGGACGGCCGAATCGTGGAGGCCGGCATACCCTGGTATGCCGCGCCCTTCGGCCGGGACGCCCTGATCACCAGTTGGCAGACCTTGTGCCTCAACCCGGACATCGCCCGGGACAGTCTACGTTTCCTGAGCCGCCACCAGGGGCTTACGGTGGACGAAAGCCGGGAGGTGGAGCCGGGCAAGATCCTGCACGAGATGCGGCGCGGGGAGATGGCCAATTGCCAAGAGATTTTACACACACCTTACTACGGTTCGATAGACGCTACGCCTCTCTTCGTCATCGTCTTAGGCGAGTACCACGCCTGGACCGGCGACCTGTTGCTGGTGAAGGAAATGCGGGACGGTCTGTCAGCCGCCCTGTCCTGGTGCCGGAAATACGGAGACCGTGACGGGGACGGCTACATAGAATACCTCGGCCAAGTGCGTGGCGGTCTGACGAACCAGGGTTGGAAGGATTCCTGGGACGCCGTCGTGCGGCCGGACGGCACGCTTGCGGAACCACCGATCGCCCTGGTCGAAGTCCAGGCATACTGGTACCTGGCTCTGGTACACGGGGCCCGGTTGTTGCGGTTACTGGGAGAAGAAGATACGGCCCGGAACCTGTTATCCGAGGCCCAGGCGCTGCAGTCCCGCTTTATTCGCGATTTCTGGATTCCCCGAAGGGGGTTTCTTGGTTTTGCGCTCGACGGGCGGAAAAACCTTCTTGAAACAGTCGCGTCCAATATGGGGCAGTGCCTTGTCACCGGTATCCTGGATCCTGAATCGGCCGTCAGGGTGGCCCGCCGACTCTTCCAGCCCGACATGTTCTCGGGCTGGGGAATTCGGACGTTGAGCAAGTGGGAAAAGGCCTATAACCCCATGAGCTATCACAACAACTCTGTCTGGCCGCACGACAACGCGATAATCGCCGCCGGACTGCGCCGGTACGGTTTGTTTGCGGAGCTCGAGCAGCTTTTCGACAGGCTGTACGAAGCCTCGCTGTATTTCCCGTACTATCGTCTCCCGGAACTCTTCTGCGGCTTCACCAGGCGCCTTACCGGAGGTCCGGTGCGCTACCCGATCGCCTGTGACCCCCAGGCTTGGGCGATCGGCAGCACCTTCATGTTCCTCCAGGCCATGCTTGGTCTAACCTGCGCCGAAGACGGTCTATGGATTGACAGCCCGCTGCTGCCTGCCTGGTTGGGTGAGTTGACGTTGAAAAACCTGCGGGTGCACGGTGGAGTGGTTGACCTGGGTTTCAGCCGGAAACACGGCCGGACCCACTGCCATCTCCTTCGAAAAGAAGGTGATTTCCGGGTGTTGATTGAAGCGTAGTATGGCGGGGACAGGAGACACACGTACCGGTGGCGAAATATCTCCTGCAGCTGATGAAGAACGGGGGGGTATGCCTGGATTGAAAACCGTATTGGTGCAGCTGCCGGTAGGTTGGATCGGGTTTCACCGGACGGAAGCCGGACTTTTTGCGCTTACCCTGCCGGAAATCAGCGGCGCTGAGGCGCTGAACCGGTTGTGGGCCTGGGGAGTCGACAAGAGTTGGGACCCACCGGGCCACGCACTGGACGATATTCTGGTCCACAGGCTCGGGGGCTATTTCGCGGGGCGGCGGGTGGACTTCTCGGACGTGCCTATAGACTGGTCCGGATACAGCCCGTTCGGGCGGACCGTGTTGGAGGCATGCCGGAAGGTGCCTTTCGGCCGGACCATTACCTATACGGCGCTGGCGCGGGAAGTGGGCAAACCCCGCGCGGCCCGCGCGGTAGGAAACGCCCTGGGGGCGAACCGCACGCCTTTGGTGGTGCCCTGCCACCGCATAGTGCGGTCAGACGGCTCACCGGGAGGTTTCACGGGCGGCGCGGAGTGGAAGAGGCGCTTGTTGTTGCTCGAAGGTCGCACGGATCTTTACAGGGGCTAAAGGGAAAGCCTATAATGACAGGAGCAAGAATTCAGGATTCAGAATCAAGAAGTCAGAAGCTTGAAGCAGGGAAACCGGAGCCAGTGGCCCGGATTTCTTGAAGGAATTCCTGTTTACCGATTGGAGCGATGACATGGATAACGTGCGCGTCAGATTTGCGCCCAGTCCTACGGGCAGCCTGCACATCGGGGGTGCCCGCACCGCACTGTTCAACTGGCTTTTTGCCAGGAACCGCCGGGGAGTATTCATTTTGCGCCTGGAGGACACTGATACCGGGCGCAACCTGGAGGAAGCGGTCACTCAGATCGAATCGAACCTACGCTGGCTTGGCCTTGACTGGGACGAGGGTCCGGACGTAGGCGGTCCCTTGGGTCCCTACTGCCAGTCGGAGAGGTCGGAACTTTACCAGCGTGAAGCGCAGCGTCTTCTGGAAAACGGCCATGCCTACCGCTGCTACTGCACACCGGAAGAACTGGCCCAGCAACGTGAAGAGGCACGGAAACGGGGGGAGGTGCCGCGCTACGATCGGCGTTGCTGCGAACTGGACGAGGAGGTATGCCGGGCAAAGGAAGCGGCCGGTATCCGCCCGGCGCTCAGGATAAAGGTGCCCAGGACCGGCACGACCGTGGTCTCCGACCTTATTCGGGGCAAGGTGAGTTTTGACAACACCACCCTGGACGACATCGTCATTCAGAAATCCAATGGCGGCCCCACCTACAACTTCGCCTGCGTGGTCGACGACCACGCCATGCAGATCTCTCACGTCATTCGGGCCGAGGAACATCTCTCGAACACGCCCAAGCAGATCGTGATCTTCAAGCTCCTGGGTTACGACTTGCCCGCGTTCGCGCACGTGCCGATGATCCTGGCGCCGGACCGCTCCAAGCTGTCCAAGCGGCACGGGGCTACGGCGGTCGAAGAATTCCGGACGGAGGGCTTTCTGCCGGAGGCCGTCGTTAATTATCTGGCCCTGCTGGGTTGGTCGCCCGGGGATGAGCAGGAGCAAATGATGGTGGAGGAAATCAAGTCGCGTTTCAACTTCGAGGCGGTGTCCAAGCACGCCGCGATTTACGACGTGAAAAAGCTGACCTGGCTGAACGCCCAGTACCTGAACGCTCTGCCGCTGTCGCGGGTGGTGGAGGCCGCGTTTCCGTTCATGCAGGAGGCCGGATACATCGGTGACACTCCCGATTCAGGGGAGCTGGAATACCTGACCCGGGTGGTCGAAACGGTCCGCAGCCGCGTCCATACCCTGGTTGAGCTTTGTGATGCCTCGCGGTACTTCTACCGCTCTGACTTCGAGTACGACGAAAAAGGTGTGCGCAAACACTTTACCAAGCAGGACGTCACTCGACTCCTGGCCAAGGGCCGGGAAGCCCTGGCCGGGGTGCCGGCGGATCAATTCACGGTGGCGGAAACCGAAAAGGCCTACCGGAAAGTGATCGAAGGGCTCAAAATCTCGGGCGGTGCACTTTTCCACCCCACCCGACTCGCCCTATCCGGACGGACAGTGGGCCCCGGTCTTTTTGACATCGTCGCTACCTTGGGCAGAAACGAGTGTCTGTCCCGGATCGACCAGGCCATCGACTGGATTCACAGTCAACTTGCGTAGCGGGGTTTGATATGCTATAATAGCATTCGCGAAAATGCTGCGGGATGGTGTAACGGTAGCACGCGTGACTCTGGATCATGTAGTCTAGGTTCGAATCCTAGTCCCGCAGCCAAATAACAAAACAAATTGTGGCCCCATCGTCTAGCGGCCCAGGACACCGCCCTCTCAAGGCGGAGACACGGGTTCGAGTCCCGTTGGGGCTACCAGTAGCATGTCAACACCGCCAGCGGTGAAGTGCACCTTGGCGGTTTTCTTTTGCAGCGACTCTGCTCACCTGAACCAATGCCGGCCCCGCCCGACGCGAATGACTATCTAGCGAGGAAGACCATCTGGATCCTCACCGACTGCATCCTGGCCATTGCCTCCCACGGGTGGGTAACGTATACTTCCCGGACCTTCTTGACGTTTTTGGAGTCGTGGCGTTCGGTAACGTACTCGTTCTCGCCCAGAAGGGCGTTGATAAAGGTCGACTTTCCCCTCTTGAATTCTCCTAGGATCACCAAGGTAATGGTCTCGTTTTTCCTTCTCCGCCGCCATCCGGGCGAGCTTGCCAAGGCAGTAGCGCCGCCTTTTGTTTGGCGTATTCAGTCGTGACCACAAACTTAACGTTGAAAAGTTTGACATTGTGCCCAGTGCTATACTATTCTGTTGAGAAATGAAAATAATTGCAAATATTTCGGAGGCGAGGGATTTCTGTGTCGGAGTCGCACATCAGGTTGATATTGCTGGAAATAGAAAGCCTACGTGAACACTTGCAGAAGCTTATTGAGGAGCGGGAGACACTTCAGGACAATGAGATCCAAACAGCGAGCCAGCGGCTGGATGCGGCACTGAATGATTACGTGAGACTACTGCACCAGGCGCGCCGGGATTAGAAACTTTGTCTTTACATGGTTGCCCCTTTATTCAGCTTGATTCGTGGAAATGGCTTGAGAACGCGGGCCACCGCAGAGCCAACGCCAAACCCAGCGCCTCCCGAATGTCCCGCACGAACAGGTCGATTGTCTCCCGGTTCATACGGCGTAATACGTAAGACGGATGGTACGTGGGGATCACAGCGGATACCAGGGATTGCTGCCAGCGGAAAGAATCCAGCAGGATGCCACGACAGGAAGTGACTCCCGGGGTGCCGGACTGACGCATAAACTTCAGCGGCACATTACCCAAGGTAAGCACAACCAGGCCTTGGGGCAGGTCGGTAAGCTCGTTTTTCAAGTGCTCCGTGCAGACTTTCTGCTCGGAGGGATGGGGTTCCCGGTTTCCGGGAGGGCGACACCGCACGACGTTGGTGATAAGAACTTGTTCCCGGTCAACGCCAAGGCTTCTGAGGGCCGCAGTCAACACCAGGCCGCTTGGCCCCACAAACGGGTAACCCACCAGGTCTTCCGCCTCGCCGGGGGCCTCACCCAGAATGACCAGTCTGGCCTTTCGTGAACCGTAACCGGACACGGGCCGGTGCGGTTCAAGGTCCGGACAACGTCGGGGACACAGGGTGCGCGCGGCGGACGGACGGACAGTCAGGCTGCACAGATAGTCGTAGGCGTCCTCAACTGCGGGTTTGGGCAGGTAGAAACAAAGCCGGTGGACGAACGGCTCAAGGCGTTTCAATAATTCATTCCGGTCGGAAGAAGTCATGTGAGTACCTCTTAGAAAAGCGTCAGACGTTACGAGTAACCTTTCTCTTCCAACACCGTGATGTCCTGCCCATAGACACTATTTTCCACAATGCGCGGCCTGTATATTCAGGAAATGCCCGGCACATGCTAAAGCAGAGGTGATAAACGTATGGCTTTTGACGATAAGAAAGCTGACGACAACAAGGAAAAGAATTTGAAAAAGGAACACCGTGACCAGGGTAACTTTATTCCGGGCGAACAAACCGCCGAGAATCAGAAGGACGAAGATCCCAATGTAATTGCCCGCGCTTGGGAAGCAGCCAAAGAATCTTTGGGTTTTGGAGCCTGGACCGACAAACAAGAGTCCCAAGGCGAAAAGGAAAAGTAGTTCGTCAGGCGCCAATGGGCGCCTGTCCGCATGTTGACGCCCCCAGTCTGTGACCGGGGGCGTCGGTTTGCATTCTGTAGGAACCGGTTAGCGCGGTGGGCAACCAAAGTCAACGTCTTTCTTGGCCTTATGCTTCCTCTCCTCAGGGGTCAATTCGGCTGTGTCCAGATCCCCGACTTTCGGTACGCCAAGGGCGCCCTCTCTCAACCCTGCTTCATCGGGGCTGACGATTGGGGAGGCCGTGACTCCCCGTTCCATGTCACGGTTCTTGTCCTTGTCCAGCTTCTTGTTTCTGGGCGACATTGCATCACCTCTCCTCTAACGCGTTTGAAGTATAGCTTGCCCCGGAAACCCGACCGTAAACTACCGTGTTTTGGTAATGAAAAAAGGCGGTGAGTCCTGCAGCGTGAAAAGGGAAAATTATTTGGGAACACCAGTTTGGTGAAGTGCACAGGCGGTTTAAGAATTCTGGAATATAGCATGGAGTTTTTGTCGCCGAACTGGTAAAATAGCGTTGATCAAATAAACCCAAAACCCTTGTGGGTGCCGAAAGGTTTGTGATCCTTTGCAGTTCAGTGAGGTTCTGCTGATATTTGGGATTGGACTGGCTTTATTCTGGCTGTTGCGCAACTCAAAAGGCGGCTGAAGGTAGGGTCGGGCGCCGGAGGCGCCTACAAGAAAAGAAATCCTAGGAAGGGTCGTTCTTGGAATTGTATTCACCGATTCGTGAGGAGTTTTTCCGCTGGTGTGATGAAACCGTGCTCGCCGTAATGCCCTCGCCCGGGACGATCCTAAACAAGTGGCGTCCCCGGAAAAACGACTCTGGGGATGGGTACGAACTGGTTTTCCAGATCAGTGTCCCCGGTGCCGAAACCACCACCCACGTCGTGCAAATCCCGGACAAGTACACCGAACTGCTCGACCGCGAGTATCCCAGCCACGAGAACCACGAAGATCACGGCCATAACTGACTGTGCGGGACACAGTAATGTCTACCACGCATAAAGGCCGACCCCGCGGACAAACTGGAAGCAATGGGGGTTGGGGGTAATGCGTGCAGGTCAGGGCTTATGGGAGGCGGTACTGGTCTTGGGGGTGGGGCTTGCGGTTTTCGCTCTGCTATGGAAACTTCAGGAACCGGTACCCCAGTCCCGACTCGTGGAGCGGCTGAGGAGGAAAGAACAACGGTGATGCTTATCCTGGAAGTGATCGGCGCTATTCTATTAATCACCTTGATCGCACTGGCCGGCGGGCTTATTTATTCCGGCCGCCGGACCAAACAGTAACCGGGCGGCCGGCGATTTGCTATATCAACTTGAAGGCAAATTCGCAATGCTTGAGACATTCATCCAACGATTGTCGCGCTGCCTCCAGGCTGCCCCGTGCCTCCGGATTCCCAACCTGCCGGCCGAGATTGTCCAGGTCCCCGGCCGTAATCTGGCACTTCTCCAGACAAGACCGTAGGAATTCGCTTTCCAGGGCCACATTTTCACCTCCCGAGATCCCGTTCACCTCACGGCGCTGAACTAAACCGGTGAGCCGAGCTTGTCCAGAGCCGTGCGGCACTGTTTCAGGCAGGCATAGATCGAACCGCAGGCCTTTTGCAGTTCACCCTTGGCTTGTGGATTCGGCACGCTGGCCGAGAGCGTTTTCAAATCGTTGGCCGTACTCTGCAGGTGAGCGATACAGGACCGTACGTATTCAGCCTCCACTTGACGTTCCCTCCCTTTAGTGAAATTGCGAATCTAGTTTTATCCAAAAGTTCGACAGATATGAGCTTTCTTCGGTGCTGGTATTGCACTGATATTTTTGGTAAGATATTCCAGGGTGAACCTTGTGAAGAAACTCCTGCTGTATGGATTGATCCTGGTCGGCCTGGGTGTGGTGGGCTCGCTTAAACCCATGATTTTGGGCCAGGCAGGTTACTACAGCGCCCGGGCCGTGGATGAACAGGAGATTGAACGGGTGATTGAACGAGCGGTGGGGTCCCTGGAGTATACCCGGGCCCGGGACCGCGATGAACTGGAACGTCTTTTGGGTGAAATATACACCGCGCCGGCGCTCGAAATGGTCGCCGAGGCGGTCTGGAGCCAGTGGCGGACCGATAACGTGAACCCGGCCTCGATCGTCAGGTGGACCGACTTTCAGATTGACCGGGACCGGGCCCGGGTACGGGCCGACCTCTATTTCCGGGACTGGGCCGACAACGCCGAACTTTACGGTGAGGGCCGCTGGGAACTTGCAAAGACCGGTTTCGGCTGGCGGATCACCGATTTTGCTTATGACTGGGGTTTTAGTTCCGCCCCCGACTAGTCACTTCAGTCTTCGCATCCGCCACCAGGTAGCCACCGCATCACCGAGCATGTTGTCCACGTTGAAAACCCTTGTGGCGCGCCTTCGAATCCCCCCGACCGCTCTATTCCAAACCAGACGGATAAACAGAAACTTTGCGGCCAAGAGGAGTGCGCGTTTGATCACAAAGACTCACCTACTCCGCTTATTATGGACTTATCTGAGTATTTGCACTTCAAACCGCCGTTATTCCTCCCGAAGCTGGGCACACTATTCCGGAGGTGTCAGCATGGCTGTAAAAGTGGCGGTAGTCGGCGTGGGGGCCGTGGGCGCGACAGTGGCTTACACGCTGTTGACCGCCGACTTGGCGAACGAAATTGTTCTGATTGACATCGACCGGTCCCGTGTCGAGGGCGAGGCGATGGACATTGCCGACGGCACGCCGTTCACCGGCCCGGTAAGAATCTACGCCGGGGGTTACGAAGACTGCCGGGACGCTCTCATTATTGTTTTCGCCGCGGGGGCGAACCAACATCCCGGGGAGACCCGCCTGGAACTGGCCGCGCGCAACCTTGAGGTGGTGCGGAACGTGGTGGACCGCCTGCTCCGGTACTGGGGCGGCGGGGTGCTGCTCATGGTCACCAATCCGGTGGACATCCTGACTTACGCGGCCCTCCGTTTTTCCGGGCTCCCGGAAGAAGCCGTCATCGGTTCGGGCACCGTGCTTGACAGTGCCCGGTTTCGCCACCTGTTGAGCCGGCATTGCCAGGTGGACTCCCGCAACATCCACGCCTACGTACTGGGGGAGCACGGCGATTCGGAGGTGTTCCTGTGGAGTCGGGCTTCCATTGCCGGGATTCACGTGGACGAGTTCTGCGACCGGCGCGGGGTGCCCCGGCCCGACCGGCGGGAGTTCGCCCAACGGGTGCGCGGCGCGGCGGCCCGGATAATCTCCCGCAAGGGAGCGACTTACTACGGGGTGAGCCTCAGCGTGCGACGGATCTGCGAGGCCGTCGTCCGTGACCAGGAAAGTGTGCTCACCGTATCTGGACTGGTGCACGGCTATTGCGGCATTAA
>JACUUW010000241.1 GCA_014859075.1 Desulforudis sp. | reverse complement strand
TGCACAGCTGGTCGTTCAGGTAAACGTTGATGTGGTGACCGTACTCCAACAAACGCGCGATTATATTCCGGGCGATTTCATTGGGCAGTGCCCGGTGCAGCAACTCCGCGCCCGTCGACGGGTGCTTCACCAGGGCACCCTGGTAGGTGATGATCGGCGCGTCGATGCCCAGCCGGCGGGCGATGGGCGCCGCCGAACGGAACATCCTGCCGGTCGCCAGGGTGACCACCACCCCCTTCTCGCGGGCGCGCACCAACGCCCGCACCGTGCGCGGCGAAACCTCCAGCGCACTGTCCAGCAGAGTGTCGTCCAGGTCGACCGCCACGAGCCTGTATTCCGGCACACGCAATCCTCCCGTTGACACAACGGTCTACTTCTCAGTATTATACACACCAACCCCAAGGAAGAACATACCAGCGATGTCGCCGATGCCGATCGGCGGGAAACGGGATTTGGACGTTGTAATCGATATACTTGGTCTAATCATCAGCCGGCGCCGTGGAAGTAGTCGTACACCGCCCGGGCGGCCTTGCGGTTCATGGACGGCACGGCGGCCAGTTCCTCGATGGTGGCCGCTTTGACGGCCTTCAGGGACGGGAAGGCTTTTTGCAGGGCGCGGCGGCGCGCCGGACCGATGCCGTCGATTTCATCCAACAGTGACCGCAGACCCTCCCGGGAGCGGGCCTCCCGGTGGTAGGTGACGGCGAAACGGTGGGCCTCGTCGCGCAGGTGCTGCAACAGATACAGGGCCTGAGAGTCACGCGGCACCGGCAGCGGCTCGGGCCCACCCGGGGCGAACACCTGCTCCTCTTCCTTGGCCAGGCCGAAAACCGGGATTTCCCCGTACCCGGTGCGCCGCATGGCTTCCAGGGCGGCCCCGAGCTGCCCCTTGCCCCCGTCGATCAGGACCAGGTCCGGCAGGCGGTGAAAACGCGCCTCCTTGGAAGACATCCGGCCCTCGGCGATCAGCTTGTTCTCCTCGCGCCCCCGGGTGAAACGCCTCCCGACCACCTCCCGCATGGCCGCGTAATCGTCCGGTGTTTTCCGGTTTTGCACCTTGAACCGCCGGTACTCGTCCCGGGCCGGCCGGCCGCTCTCGAACACGACCATGGCCCCCACCGTCTGGGCGCCCTGGATGTTGGAGATGTCAAAGGCCTCCAGGCGGATTGGGGGCTCTTCCAGGCCCAGGAGCGCGGCCAGTTCGGCCAGCGCCGCGTCGGCGCTGCGCTCAAACCGCATCTGTTCCCGGGCCAGCGCCGCGTTTTTCTCCGCCATCCGTACGAGTTCACGCTTGCGCCCCCGCCGGGGGACGTGCAGTCGCACCCGCGCCCCGCGGCGCAGGCCCAACCACTCGGCGATCAGCCCCTGTTCCTCTCCCAGCGGGGTGGTCAGCAGCACCTCGGGCGGCACAAACCCCGCCTCCCGGTAGTACTGCTTGATGAAGGCGGCCAACACCTCGGCGTCCGTCCGGTCCGCGATCCCCTGCACCGCCAAGCTGTGCTGTCCCAGAAGCTTCCCGCCCCGGATCTCCAACACGACCGCCCGGCCCCGGTCGCCGTCCCGGGCGAGCGCCATCACGTCCTGGTCCTCCCGGCGCTCGGACACGATGTTTTGCCTGGCCAGCACCTGGTTAACGGCCTCCAGTTGGTCGCGCAGTTCGGCCGCCCGCTCGAACTCCAGGTTGGCGGCCGCCGCTTCCATCTTCCGCGTCAGGCCGTGGACCAGATCTGTGTGCCGGCCCTCCAGGAACAGCAGCACCTCCTGGACCAGCGCCCGGTACTCATCCGGGTCCACCGTGCCCCGGCACGGGCCGAGACAACGCCCGATGTGGAAGTTCAGGCAGGGCCGTCCGTTGGCGAAGCGCACCTGACGGCAGGTCCGGAGCGGGAAAAGCTTCTTCAACAGCCGCAATGTCTCATGCACCGCGCCCGCGCTCGGGTAAGGGCCGAAGTAACGCGCCCCGTCACGCGGCTGGGTACGGGTCAGAAACACCCGCGGGTATTCCTCCTGAACGGTCACCTTCAAATAAGGGTAGCTCTTATCGTCCTTGAGCAGGACGTTATAGCGCGGGCGGTACTCCTTGATCAGGTTCGATTCCAGGATGAGCGCTTCAATATCGGTGCCGGTAACAATGCACTCGACGTCGGCCGCCCGGCCCACCAGAGCCTGGACCTTGTTGTCCTGAGCACCGGTGAAGTAAGACCGTACCCGACTGCGCAGGGAGACGGCCTTACCGACGTACAGCACCTCGCCGCGTGCCCCGCGGAACAGGTAAACCCCGGGTTTGTCCGGAAAATGCTTGGCCTTGTCCGCCAGGCTCATCGATCACACTCCCGTCATAACCGCCTGCAAGCCTGCCTCCGGGCACTGTTCCCGGAAATTGCGCACCGGGTACTACTTCGAGCCGGCCTGGACCGTGGACCGGGTCCCCAGGATTCCGGCCAGGAAACGCCCGGTGTAGGACTCCCTCTTCCGGGCGATTTC
>JACUUW010000240.1 GCA_014859075.1 Desulforudis sp. | reverse complement strand
TGTTTTTCCGGTATCGGGACATCCACCGGGTAGAAGTAGTCAATGCGAACCGTTCAGAGAGGCCATAGGGAAGAAGCTCGATCAGGGGCTATCGGCCCAGCGGATCTGGCAGGACCTGGTCAGCGAAAGCGGTTTCACCGGCTCATATTCCTCCGTAAGGCGTTTTGTCCGCAGGCTTGGCCAGAATATGCCCTTGCCCTCGCGGAGAATGGAATGTGAGCCCGGGCAGGAGGCCCAGGTGGACTTCGGCTCCGGAGCCTTGGTCCTGGAGGACGGCAAAAGACGCCGGCCGCATATCCTGCGCATAACGCTCAGCCATTCCCGCAAAAGCTACAGCGAGCCGATCTGGCGGCAGACGACGGAGAACTTCATCCGCTCGCTGGAGAACGCATTCCGGTCATTTGGCGGCGTCCCAAAGACTCTGGTCATCGACAACCTGAAAGCCGCCGTAAAGAACGCCGACTGGTTCGACCCCGATATCAACCCGAAAGTGCTGGAGTTTGCGCGCCACTACGGCACGGTCAACCTCCCCACGAAGCCATACACGCCGCAGCACAAGGGCAAAGTGGAAGGCGCGGTCAAATACGTTAAGAACAACGCCCTGAAAGGAAGGACGTTCTCTTCCCTGGCCGAAGAGAAACAGTTCCTCATGGAGTGGGAGCGGGATGTTGCTGATACCCGCATCCACGGCACGACCCGCAAGCAGGTCCGCCGGGTGTTCGAGGAGGTGGAGAGGCCGGCGCTTCAGCCCCTGCCGCCGGAGCCGTTCCCCTTCTACCACGAAGGCAGGCGGAAGGTGCACCGTGACGGCCACGTAGAGGTGGCCAAAAGCTATTATTCGGTCCCGCCTGAATACCTCGGCCGGGAGGTATGGGTGCGCTGGGACAGCCGCCTGGTCCGGGTGTTTGGCTTGCAGTTCGAGCAAATAGCAATTCATGCGCGGGTCGAGCCGGGCAGGTTCAATACCAGCCGCTCTCATTTGGCTGACCGGAAGATATCCGCTGTGGAACGGGGGGCTGAATACATGTTGAGCAAGGCGCGTTGTATCGGCGCCGAGGCTTCCTTGTGGGCCAGGGGCATGCTCGATGAGCGCGGAATCGAGGGGGTCCGCGTGCTGCAGGGCTTCATACACCTGGCGAAGAAGTATCCCGCCCGCGCTATAAACCAGGCAAGCAAGACCGCCCTTCAGGCCGGCATGTTCAGGCTGCGCCCCTTGAGAGAGCTTATCAAGAGAAACGCCGCCCAGGGCGAACTCGAGTTTGCCGAAAGCCATCCGATCATCCGGCCTTTATCGGAATATCAGGAGCTTGCAGGGGTGTCGTTCCAACCTGCCGATGATGAAAGGAGCGAAGAATGAACCAACAACTAAAAAGCGCCCTTAAACGGCTGAGGCTTTCAGGCCTGCTCTCCAGCCTGGAGGTCAGGCTGCAGGAAGCCCAAGGCAACCAGCTCAGCCATTTGGAGTTTCTGGAGCTGATCGTCAATGACGAGATCGCCCTCAGAGAAGACAGGGCAATCGGAAGGAGGCTTAAGGCGGCCGGGTTTCGCGAGATGAAGACCATCGAGGACTTCGACTTCAGCTTCAATCCCTCCATAAAACGCAGAGAGATCATGGAGCTGGCCACCTGCCGGTTTATCCGGGAGCAAAGAGACATCCTGTTTACCGGTCCTCCCGGCGTCGGCAAATCGCATCTTGCCCAGGCGCTCGGACATCAGGCGGCAAAGATGGGCCATCTCGTCCTGTACCGCTCCATCTTCGATACCGTGAGCGAACTCAACCAGGCCGAAGTCCTCAATGAAAACGAAAAGGTAATGCGGCGCTATCTCAGGCCCGACCTGCTCATCATCGACGACATGGGCCTGAAAAGGCTGCCAAAGCAGTCCGGCGAGTATCTGTTCGAGATCATCATGCGCCGATACGCACTCAGGTCCACGATCATGACCTCGAACAGGCCGCTTGAGGAATGGGGGAAACTGGTCGGCGACGTCCCGACCGCCACCGCGATCCTCGACCGGTTCCTCAGCCGCGCCGACATCATTCAGATCACGGGGAAAAGCTACCGGCTGAAGGATAAGACTGCCGCCGCCGGGCGCACCCAACAGCGAAAAGGAAATGATCATCGGGAAGAATAATGGCTGTGGATAATGTGGAAAACTAGGAAGTTTCCCACAGTACCCACAGCGACTTCTGAAGAGCGTTATGGAAATGACGCGCCATGGACAGTATGGAAAACCCTGTGGGTTTCCCACACTGCCCACACCGCTTGGATAACCTAAGAAGGTTACCCACATTCCCACAACGCCTACTGCGGCTGATTCGCTTCGCAGCTTTGAAAAGACAAAAAAGAAGAACACTTTACAGAAAATTCTTGACATTGCTACATAATGATGAACAAAATGGAGGCTCAAAAGTGGCGGGTTTTAAACCGATCATCAGTGGCGGGGTTTGAAGTGACCGGTGACATAGCTAAAACTTATATCTCTAG
>JACUUW010000239.1 GCA_014859075.1 Desulforudis sp. | reverse complement strand
GCAATATCGTGCAAATTATCGGCAACTGGCCGAGAGATTACGGTCAATCGAAGAACATTTGAAGGCTGAACATCCGGATGCTCCCGATGTGGATTATTCTCTGATCACCCTTAACTATGGAAGGCATTTATCCGAGGCTCTCGTTGATTGGTGCGACGAGACCATTCAAACCCTTAAAAAGCGGGGAGAAGGAGAATACGGAGCGGTTGGGACGAACGGTGTAGCGGGTCGTTGAAGAAGGGAAGTGAGTGACCGATGCGGGCGCTGATATTGGACGGGACATCCGAAAGTAACTTCGGTCAAAACCAGTTATCTGAAACGGTTGTTACCGAATTAAAGTCCGTGCAGTGGGACGTCGAAAACTTGGTATTACCTGCTTTGAACATTATCAGTTGTCAGGGCTGTTTCGGTTGCTGGACGCGGACGCCCGGGGTTTGCGTCATCAAGGACGATGCACGGGAGGTAGCCGGAAAAGTTGTGCGGAGCGACCTGGTCGTATTGATCACGCCGGTTACTTTCGGCGGATACTCGGCCGAATTGAAAAAGATCATGGACCGGCTGATTCCGCTGATTTCTCCCTTTTTTACAAAGATCCGGGGTGAGGTGCACCACAAACCGCGCTATGAAAAGTATCCCCGGCTGGTGGCCGTGGGCATATTACCGGTTCCGGATGCGGACAGTGAACACTTATTTAAGACACTTGTTTCACGCAATGCCCTTAACTTTCACAGTCCGGCCTACGCCGCCGGGGTGGTGAGCGGTACAAACGGATCAGCAGAGGTAAAAGGAGCGGTACGGGAACTGCTGGCTCAGGTGGGGGTGAGCGAATGACGACCTGGGAAAAATCTGCCCTTCTGCTGGTGGGGAGCCCGCGAGGCGGGAAAAGTACATCTGCTTCTTTGGGCACTTATCTCTTGAAGCGGTTGCAGGAAAGAGGATTTACGACCCAAAAGATAAATTGCCGTTCAGCCCTCAAAACGGGCGAAAGCAGCCAGCGACTCCTGGCGGCTGTTGATGGTGCTGCCGTGGTGGTTCTGGCCAGTCCGCTGTATGTGGACAGCCCGCCGTATATCGTGATGCGTACTATGGAGTTGATCGCGGCGCACCGGAAGGCAACGGCGCCGGTGGGGCGGCCCCTTTTTCTGGCCATTTCCAACTGCGGCTTTCCCGAGGCCCATCATAACGATACCGCACTGGCCATTTACCGCCGTTTTGCGCGGGAAGTGGGGCTGGACTGGGCCGGCGGCCTCGCGCTGGGGGCGGGGGAATCCATTGCCGGTCGGGAGCTGGCCGAAGCCGGTGGAATGGTGCACAAGGTAAGGAGAGCGTTGGAACTCAGTGCCGACGCCCTGGCCGATGGCGAAGCCGTACCACCGGAAGCGGTGAAATTGATGGCCGCGCCCCTTATGCCCCTCTGGCTCTATCTCTGGGGCGGGAACTGGGGCTGGAAACGACAGGCTAGAAACAACGGGGTTCTCAAATCAATTAAGGACCGGCCGTATCTTTGATTCCAGAACGCCGTTAGGCAGTAGCGGGAGGCTTGCATAGGTATGAAGCTGACAATAGTTATGTTGATCCTTGTTACGCTTGCCGTATTCATCGCCGGTACCATTATCTACGGCGCAACACGGTGGCGGGGAAAGACCGCTGACTTCCGTGCAAAGCTGGAGGCTATGCGCATACCGATCACGCCGACAACGTACGATGCACGGGGAATCGAAGACCTGCCACCGCCGGTACAGCGGTACTTTCGTGCCGTGTTGCAGGATGGACAGCCGATCATCACTGTCGTGCGCCTTTCTCAGCAAGGACAGTTCCGGCTGAGCGAGGCCGAAGACAGTTGGCGTCCATATGAGGCGACCCAGTTGGTCGCCACGCGCCCGCCTGGATTCGACTGGGACGCGCTGATAAGAATGGCTCCCGGCGTGAAGGTGTTTGTCCAGGACGCTTATGCGGCGGGAACAGGGATCCTGCACGCGGCAGTGCTTGGCCTCGTTACCGTCGCGGACATGCGCGGTACACCTGAGATGGCGCAGGGGGAACTGATGCGTTTTCTCGCCGAGGGGCCTTGGTATCCAACAGCGCTGTTGCCCAGTCAGGGCGTGCGCTGGGAAGCAATGGACGATTACAGCGCCCGCGCGACCCTCGAAGATGGGGAGGTCAGCGTGTCGATTGAATTCTACTTTGACGAGGAGGGGCTGATCAAGATGGTGCGGTCCCAGTCCCGCCACCGTGCTGTCGATGGCGTCCTCCAAGCCACGCCCTGGGAAGGGAGGTTCAGCGCCTATGCCAATCGCGCTGGCATGCGCATTCCCTTGGATGGTGAGGTTGAGTGGCAATTGGCGGACGGTCCTTTGCCGTATTGGCGCGGGCGGATCACGGAAATTGACTATGAATTTGCGCAATAGTTTTTAGAATGAAACCGTTAGGTTTAAGGGGGAGTTTCGTGGAACAGGAGCAGGTCAAAGCACATTTTCGAAAGCAAGCAGCCGAA
>JACUUW010000238.1 GCA_014859075.1 Desulforudis sp. | reverse complement strand
GTTCACTGCTTGCAGCCCGGCGATTTCCACGGCCAGTTCCTCGGCGTTGGGCAGGAACTCATGCAGCGGGGGATCCAAGAGCCTGATGGTCACCGGCAGGCCGTCCATGACCTTCAGGATGCCGTAAAAATCAGCTTCCTGCAGGGGACGGAGTTTTTCCAGGGCGGCGACCCGGGCCTCCGTGGTTTCGCTCAGGATCATTTCCTGGACCAGGGGGAGCCGGTCGGCGCCCATGAACATGTGTTCGGTGCGGCAAAGCCCGATCCCGCCGGCCCCGAATTCCCGAGCTTTGGCCGCGTCTTCCAGGTTGTCGGCGTTGGCCCGCACGCCCAGGGTGCGAATCTCGTCGGCCCATTCAAGCAACTGCCGGAACTCGTTCGAGAGTACGGGGTCGAGCATGGGTGCCTCACCCAGGATCACCCGCCCGGTGCTGCCGTCAACCGAAATCAGGTCGCCCTCCTTGACGGTCACGCCGTTGGCCGTGAAACTTTTTCCCCGGGTGTCGATCCGGACCGCCTCGCAACCGCAGACGCAAGGTTTGCCCATGCCGCGTGCGACCACGGCCGCGTGACTGGTCATTCCGCCCCGGGAGGTGAGAATGCCCTGGGCGGCGACAATGCCGTGAATGTCGTCCGGGGTCGTTTCGTTACGGACCAGGATCACCTTCGTGCCTTCCTGGCCCAGTTTTTCGGCGGTGTCGGCGTCAAGAACGACCACGCCCCCGGCCGAACCCGGTGAGGCCGGCAGACCGGTGGCGATGATGTCCAGTTCGGCTTCGGGGTCGATGCGCCGGTGCAGCAGGTGGTCGAGCTGCTCGGGCTCGACGCGCAGCATGGCTTCCTCCCGCGAGATCAGATCTTCCTTGACCATGTCGACGGCGATCCGAATGGCGGCCTGAACGGTGCGTTTGCCGTTGCGGGTCTGCAGGATGAACAGACGGCCGCGCTCAATGGTGAACTCGATGTCCTGCATGTCGCGGTAGTGCCGGTCCAGTAATTCGCAGATGTCGTGAAACCGTCTGTACATGTCCGGCAGTTCCCCGGCCAGTTCCTCGATCGGTTTCGGCGTGCGGATGCCGGCAACCACGTCCTCCCCCTGGGCATTGGTCAGGTATTCTCCGTAAATCCGGCGTTCACCGGTGGACGGATCGCGGGTGAAGGCGACGCCTGAACCGGAGTCCTCGCCCATGTTTCCGAAGACCATGGCCTGGACGTTCACGGCCGTGCCCAGGTCGTCCGGGATACGGTTGATCCGCCGGTACACGATGGCCCGGTCGTTGTACCAGGAGTCGAACACGGCGTGCACCGACATCTTCAACTGTTCCAGGGGTTCCTGCGGAAAAGGAAGTCCGGTCTCGGTCTCGATAAGCAGTTTGTAGCGGGAGATGATTTCTTGCCAATCGGCGGCCGTCAGCTGGTGGTCGTGGGGCACCCCGCGCCGTTCCTTTTGGGCCTGGAGGATGCCTTCGAACTGGTAGTGTTCCACTCCCATCACCACGTCCCCGAACATGTTGATAAACCGCCGGTAGCAGTCGAGGGCGAAGCGCTCGTCGTTGGTGGAGCGGGCCAGCGCCTCAACCGTGCCGTCGTTCAAACCCAGGTTTAGGACGGTGTCCATCATACCGGGCATCGACACGGGGGCGCCCGACCGGACCGAGACCAGGAGCGGGTTCTCCGGGTCCGCGAAACGCTTGCCCAGTTTCCGCTCCAGGTGCCCGATGTGCTCGCGGACCTGGTCCATCAGACCCTCTGGAAAACGACGGCCTGCTTCGTAAAACTCCTTGCAGGCCTCGGTGGTGATAATAAATCCCGGAGGCACCGGCAGGCCGATGTTGGTCATCTCGGCCAGGTTGGCCCCTTTGCCCCCCAGCAGGTTTTTCATTCCGGCATTACCGTCCTCAAACCGGTAGACGTACTTTTTTGCCAATTTAACTCCTCCCAAAGTAAGATGTGAAAACATTTACTGCGACAACTCAACATTTATTTCTAGATGTAAACACCGTTTCCTGCCGAATCGCCAAACGAGTATGGCAGTCACAGTCATTATTACGAGTTTGTCGGCGCAATTTCAGTCGTTGTGCCAACAATCGGTTTGGTTGGAGGGACCGGTGGCCGTGCCGCAAATACTTGATATTCCCATAGAGGGTTCGGTATAATTATTAGCGAGCACATTATGTATTTGTCTGGGAGGGTTGGTTATGAACACACTCAAGGTCTGGATGCTGATGGCCGTGCTCACCGTGTTGCTGGTACTGCTGGGCGGGGCTGTCGGCGGGCAGAACGGGGCGCTGATTTTCCTGCTGATCGCCCTGGCGATGAACTTTTTCAGCTACTACTACAGTGACAAGATCGCGATCAAAATGACCAGGTCCCGGCCGGTTTCGGAATCCGAAGCCCCGGAACTCTACGCCGTTGTCCGGCGGTTGTGCCTTAGCGCCCGGCTGCCCATGCCGAAGCTTTACGTCACGCCTTCGCCCCAGCCGAACGCCTTTGCGAC
>JACUUW010000022.1 GCA_014859075.1 Desulforudis sp. | reverse complement strand
AGCAGTTCGGCACCGGCGCCCAGCATCACCAGGCCCGCGGCCAACAGCAAAACCTGCTTAAGCACGGAAACGCCGGTGCCGGGATCAGAAGCGGCGTCAGCGCCCGGCGACAACCGGCCGGAAACCTGTTTCTTACCGGTACGCGCAACAGGCACTTTCAGACAGTACCAGATGTACCCGGCAAAAAGGCCGAGATAGACCAGCCCCTCAATCCTCGAGATTTCCAGCGAACGACCGAAAAACCATAGTGTCATGGAAATAATCAGCAGAAACGGAATCAGCCGGTCGTTCAGGGAGTTCTGCACCCTGATCGGCCCGAACAGTCCGGCCAGCCCGAGTACCAGCCCGATATTGGCGATGTTGCTGCCCACCACGTTGCCCAGAGCGATATCACCGCGCCCGTGGTAGGCGGCGAACATGCTGGTGGCCAGTTCCGGCGCCGAGGTGCCGAAAGCCACGATGGTCAAGCCGATGATCAGCGGGGAGACGCCCAAGGCCACCGCCAGGCGGCTGCCCCCGCGTACGAGCCACTCCGCCCCGGCCAGCAACAGCACCAGACCGCTCCCCAGTAACAACCAGACGGTAATCATCATGATGCTATGTTCCTTAGACAAACTTTGCTAGAAACCTTGTTCTTGCCGGCTGGCGGCCGAAATACTCGCCGCCAGGGCGCGCACCACCGCCGCCGAATCGGCCGCGTGCAGACGTTCCCTAAGCCGCGCCGCCCCGTGCAACCCCCGGGTGTACCAGGCCAGGTACTTGCGCATCTCCAGCACCGCCCTGGCTTCGCCCTTGTACCGGACCAACAGGTCGAAATGGCGCAACGCCATTGTCACCCGTTCCTCCGGGGTCGGGGGCCGGAGTTCTTCGCCGGTCTCGACGTAGTCCAGTATCTCCCGAAAAATCCAGGGGTTGCCGCGGGCCGCCCGGCCGACCATTACGGCGTCACACCCGGTGTCGGCCAGCATCCGGACCGCGTCCGGCCCACTGCGGACATCGCCGTTACCGATCACCGGAACATTTACCGCCTGTTTTACAGCCCGAATGATGTTCCAGTCGGCCTTCCCACCGTAAAACTCGGAGCGGAAACGGCCGTGTAACGTTACAGCCGCCGCCCCGGCTTCCTCCGCCACCCGTGCCAGTTCAACGGCGTCAGGGTAACCCGCGTCCCAGCCCCTGCGCATTTTAACCGTCACCGGCACCGGCACGGCGGCCACCACAGCCGCGACAATATCACCGGCCCGCCGGGGGTCACGCATCAACGCCGCGCCTTCACCCGTCTTCACAATCTTGGGCGTTGGACAGCCCATGTTGATATCCACCAGATCCGCACCCGCTTCAACGACCAGTTGGGCCGCGCGGGCCAGAATTCCGGGGTTGGAACCAAAAATCTGCACACTGATGGGATACTCCCCGGCGATGTCCAGGATTTGGGCGGTCCTACGGCTTCCGTGCATCAAAGCCTGGGATGAGATCATCTCGGTACAGGTCAAGCCGCAGCCCATCTCCCGGGCCAATTCCCGGAAGGCCCGGTCGGTGATCCCGGCCATTGGGGCCGCGAACACCCGGTTGGCCAATGTGACCCCGCCAATCTTAAACGTCAACAGGTTTGCCCCCTTGCGTGCCTTAGAACCGCGATGCGGGTGCTCCACAGTGGTTGGCAGTGAGTCAGTGCCTGGCCCCGGTTGCAGTCTGCCCCTGAATAAGTTAATAAGTTAGTGCCTGGCACCGTTTAGGGGTTGCGTTCGTATATCAGGCGCAACCCCCACAGCGTCAGGAACTGATCGACGGTCTCGATGGTCTCGGACTCCCGCGCGATCAACTCAGCCTGTCCACCGGTCGCCACCACCAGGGGCTTGCCCTCCATTTCGGCTTGCATCCGCCTTACGATGCTGTCGACCAGACCGGCGTAACCATAGATAATGCCCGACTGCATGCTGTGTACCGTGTTGCGCCCGATCACCTGCGGGGGTCGCACCATTTCCACCCGGGGCAGCTTGGCCGCCCGTTCAAAGAGGGCTTCACAGGAAATCTGAATTCCGGGTGCGATAACTCCCCCCAGGTACTCCGCGCGGACCGAGACGGCACAGAATGTAATGGCCGTACCAAAGTCGACCAGGATGAGCGGCACACCATACAGTTCCTGAGCCGCAATCGCGTTTACAATCCGGTCGGCCCCCACTTCCCGGGGGTTTTCATACTTGATGGGCATACCCGTTCTGATCCCGGGCCCCACCAACAGCGGGGCGAAGCCAAAGTAGTTTTGGCAGGCCTGTTCAATGATGGTGTTCAGCGGTGGAACCACTGAAGAAACCACCATCGCCCGGATATCCGCAGGCCCCAGTGCCTGGTCGGATAGCAGTTGTTTCAGCAGGATGCCGAACTCATCCGGTGTCCAGTGACGCTTGGTGCTAAGGCGCCAGTGTGCCACCAACGCCTCCCCGTCGTACACGCCGAGCACGATATTTGTGTTCCCCACGTCCAGCACCAGAATCATTTATGGATATCCTCCCCCATAAGTAGGTCCCCGGTGACAATCCTTCTAATGTCACCGCCCGTCTCAAGCAACAACGCACCGTCACGGTCGATGTCCACCGCCCTTCCGGACAGTTCACCTTCCGGAGTGGACACCCGCAGCGGGCGGTCAAGACAGGCATTGCCTTTCTTCCAGGCCTCCCGTACCGGGCCGAAGCCTTCTTCCAGCCACACCAGATACCATTTCTCCAGGGCGGCCAGGTACCGCCTCAGGAGCCCGCCCCGCGCAACAGGCCGCCCAAGGATTTCTTGCAGTGAACTAACCTGGTGGCGCAGCAACGTGGGAAAATCATGCGGAGCAAGATTGACGTTCAGGCCGATGCCGATTACCAAATAGTTGATCCGGTCCAGTTCACCGCTCAGTTCGGTCAAAATCCCGCCGAGTTTTTTTCCGTGCCACACAAAATCGTTGGGCCACTTAATCCCTATCGCCGATACCGGGTGTTGGTCCGGTCCGAACTCCGAACTCCGTCCCCCGGACTCCCCGTTCAGGGCTTCTATACCGGCCACCGCGGCCACAAAGGTGGCCTCGGGGGCCCGCATCTGAGGTAAAACCGGGCGCAACACCACCGAAAACCAGAGTCCACCGGACGGGGAATACCAGTTTCGGCCCAGCCGTCCACGTCCTCCGGACTGCTGCTCGGCCAGAACCGTGGTTCCCTCGGGGGCGCCGGCCTGAGCCAATTCCTTGGCCCGCTCGTTCGTGGAAATCAAGCTGGGATAGTAGTGGTAGCAACGGCCACAGAACTGTGTAGTCAGCCCGGCGAGAATCTCTTCGGGAATCAGCAGATCGGGCAATGCCTCGCTGAGACGGTAGCCGTACCGGTGCCGGGATTCAATTTGGTAACCCTCGTCACGCAACGCACAAACGTGCTTCCAGACCGCGGTCCGTGAAATGGCGAGGGCTCTCGCAATTTCGCCCCCGGAGACAAACTCGCCCAAGTTGTTTCTCAGGTGTTTAAATACGGCCGCTCTCATTACAGATCACCTGCAACTTCCTAGCTTTCTTCATCAGGTTATCCTTGACATTTTTGTTTATTTGTAATAAAATTAAATATATAAGTAAGAGTAATACAATGGGAAGACACTCCGCCTGGCGAGGACGGGGTGTTTCATTATTTTGAACTATATTGCCATTTAATAACATAATTCTGGAGTTTGGAGGGCTTTGGATGTCTCAAAACATTACAATTTCCAAAGAATCATACGAATATCTGACCAGACAACTGGCTGAGCTGGATGAACAAAAACTCACGCTGTTTAACGATTTCTTCGCCGCCTATGCACCGGGGAGTCCGGAGGACGACCGGGCGGAGACCGGGTTTTTCCTTGACCGGTACATCAGTTATGTTCAGGACCTGCTCGCGGGAGCCCGGGTGGTGGACGACGACGATACACCGCCCCCCGTCACCCTGCTCGGTTGTGACATCAAGGCAAGGGAGGTGGACACCGGCCGAACGGAAGTGTTTCGCGTCGTTTCCCCTTACCATACCGAACTCGCCACGGGCCGGATCTCTTTTCTGTCCCCCGTGGGCAGAAACCTTCTCCTGAAAGAACCGGGGGATGTATTGGAGGTTAAGGCCCCCGGCGGCACTTTCCGGTACCAGATTATCTCGATTGACTATCCCGCTCAATGAGCCCGCCCGGTTCAAGATCAAGACCGATATCCAAGTCCGGCACGGAGTGGGTTAACTTGCCGACCGAGATGATGTCCACGCCGGTGCGGGCGATTGCACCAATACTGTGCTCGTCAACGTTACCGGACACTTCGACTGGTACCCGGCCATCGACGATGGCTACGGCCTCCCTGATCATGGTCAGCGACATATTGTCCAGCAGAATGACATCAACACCTGCCGCCAGTGCCTCCCGAACCCCGGCAAGATCTTCAATCTCCACTTCCACTTTGAAGATGTGGGGAACCGCCTGACGGGCAGCCCCGACAGCGGCGGTAATGCTCCCCGCGACAGCAATATGGTTGTCCTTGATCAGCACCCCATCATCAAGTCCAAAGCGGTGGTTGTGCCCGCCACCCATGCGGACGGCGTACTTCTCCAAGACTCTCAGGCCCGGAGTGGTCTTGCGGGTATCCACCAGGCGCACCGGGAATGGGGCCGTCAACTCTTTCAGCCGCCTTGTCCGGGTGGCGATCCCCGACAGGTGACGCAGGAAGTTGAGCGCCACCCGTTCACCGGACAGAATGGGACGTGCCGGTCCGCTGACCACGGCCAAAACGGCACCATCCTCCACCCGGTCCCCGTCACGTACCCTGATTTCACAATGGATCCCGGGATCGAGCCGCAAGAATACGTGCCGTGCCACCTCCAGCCCAGCCACCACCCCGGTTTCACGGGTGCGTATCGTACCAGTGGCCGGAGTGCTTGCCGGTACAGTCGCTTCAGTGGTCAGGTCACCGGAACCGATATCCTCGGCCAGGGCCGCCTCAACCAGTTGGTCAATAGTAATCTTGTTCATCGCGTCTCACCCTCTGGAAAAGGAGATTTTTTCGCCAGCACTCCCGTGGTTGCGGATAGTCGGTCCGGTAATGCCCGCCGCGGGATTCGCGGCGGGCTGCCGCCGCCTCGGTGACCAGTAACCCCAACTGCAACAGGTTGTGCACTTCCATGGCTTCCGTATGCGGTGCGGCGCATTCGTGGAGGTATTGATGGTCCTCAAAAAACCGCAAAGCCTGTTCCAGTCCGGAAGGTTCCCGGATCGGCCCCAGATTCAGGTCCATTTGTTCCTGCAGAGCCGACCGTAGCGCCCCGTAGTCAATGCCGGCAGTGGCACGGAGCAGGGCGCACGAGAAATCCGGATCGGATATGGTCCCTTGCGACCGAGTCAAAACACGCTCCACGATACGTCCCCCGAACACCAGCCCGTCCACCAGCGAGTTGCTGGCCAACCGGTTGGCCCCGTGCACACCGGCACAGGCCACTTCGCCGCAGGCGTAGAGGTTCTCAATTGTGGTCTCCCCGTAAAGGTTGGTCCGCACCCCACCCATCATATAATGGGCGGCCGGAGCCACCGGAATGCATTCGCGGCAAATATCCAACCCCAAGGCCGTACAGGTCTGCGCGATGGTCGGAAAACGCCGGCGCAGTTTATCGGCCGGCAGGTGGGTAACATCCAGGAAAACACTGTCTGTTCCGGTCGCCCGCATCTCGGCCAGGATGGCCCGGGTGACCACGTCCCGGGGCGCCAGTTCGCCATCCGGGTGGTAACGCGACATGAACGGTTTCCCGGAAGCATTTCTCAATATGCCCCCCTCGCCCCGCACGGCTTCGGAAATCAGAAAAGGCGGACCATCCGCCAGAGCCAGCACGGTCGGATGAAACTGGATGAATTCCAGGTCAGCCACCTCGGCCCCCGCCCGGAAAGCAACCGCAATCCCGTCCCCGGTCGCCACCGGGGGATTGGTGGTCTGGCGAAACAACTGGCCGGCCCCACCGCTCGTCAGGATAATCACCCGGCTCCGAAACACCAACAGACGATTGGCCGTTTCGTCCAAAACCAACGCGCCACAGCATTGACCGTGAGCAACCAGCAGGTCAACCACAAAATGATTTTCTAAAACCGGAATCTTCATTTCATTAACCTGGCGACAGAGAGTCCGTTGGATCTCCGCCCCCGTGGCGTCGCCGCCCGCGTAGAGAATCCGCCGCTGCCGGTGCGCGCCTTCACGGACCAGGGCAAAACCGCCGTCTGTCCGGTCGAAACGGGCACCCATGCCGACCAGATGGCGCACCCGGTAGGGCCCTTCGGTCACCAGGACCTGTACGGCCTCCGGGTCGCAAAGTCCGGCCCCGGCGCGTAAAGTATCCTGTAAATGCAACAGAGGGGAATCGCTGGCTCCAATGGCGGCCGCGATTCCCCCCTGAGCACGCTCTGTACTGGTGTTCTCAACCATCTTCTTCGTAACCACGACCACTCGCCGCCCGGACCGCGCCAGGAGGTAGGCCGTATACAGTCCGGCGATGCCGCTTCCGACCACCAGATAGTCGACCGCCTCCGACGGGAGCTGCCTGGTATCAAAGTTCAAGATGTAAAGCCCGGTCACCGGACACGCCCCCCGTCCCTGCCAGGAGCCCCACGACTTGTTGATCCGCATTGGGGCCGGGCCGCTCTCCACGATTTATATGAGATAACGCGTATTGTGCCCCAGTCCGACCACCGGCAACCGCCAATACCACCCGTATCGGGGCTCCCGCCAATGACGCCGCGGCTTCGAACCCCACCCGACTTCCGCTATAGCGCCAACATCTTCTCGAGCGCTTGCAGCGCCCGGCGCCGGATTCCCGGGTGTACGGTAATCCGGGGTTCGAGAGTTTTCAAGGCGTCACGCACCTTGGAGAGTGTAATCAGCTTCATTGTGTCACAAACCAAACCACTGGATAACAAATGAAACTTCTTCCCCGGACATTTCTTGGCCATCTGGTAGGTCAGACCCTCTTCGGTACCTACGATAAACTCCCGGGCCTGGGATTCCTGAACGAAGCGCAACATACCGGAAGTACTGGCCACCTTGTCGGCCAACACGGTCACCTCGGGACGGCATTCGGGGTGCACGATGACCAGCGCCCCCGGATGCCGGCGTCGGGCATCCATTACGTCCGCCGGTTCCAATTCGTCGTGGATACAGCAAAACCCGGGCCACAAGACCAAATCACGGCTGGTTTGGCGGGCAGCGTAAGCCCCCAGGTTCTTGTCCGGCACAAAGAGGATCTGCTTGTCCCGGGGGACGGACTCAATAATCCGTACCGCGTTGGCCGAGGTGCAGCAGATGTCACTCTCGGCTTTGACGTCAGCTGTGGTGTTTACGTAGGATACCACGAAAGGATTCGTAAGCTCCGCCTTCTTGCTGCGGAGTGAATCGGCTCCGGCCATATCGGCCATGGGACAGCCCGCACGCAGGTCGGGCAAAAGCACGACCTTTTCCGGAGAGAGGATCGCCGCGCTTTCCGCCATGAAATGTACGCCGCAAAAAACGATCACCTCGGCGTCGGTCCGGGCGGCCGTTCGCGAAAGCTCCAGCGAATCCCCGACGAAATCAGCGATGTCCTGAAGCTCCGGACGTTGGTAATAGTGGCTCAGAATGATCGCTTTCCGCCGCCGACGTAGATCATTAACTTCTTTAACTAATTCGTCAGTTACTTCCACCGACACCCTCCCTCCCACCGCAAAACGCGGCACCAAATGCACTTTAAAAAAGACTGACTATTGAAATACTAATTTGTTAGGTTTTTTGTGTCAAGCAACCCCCGTACTATTCTTGGAAATATCATGATTTACAGCTTTTGGTTCCTACCGTCCACCAGAATCACCCGGGGTGTCCATTCACGGGCGTCCTTTTCGGAACAGAGTACGTAGGCCATAATGATGACACGGTCGCCCGGCGTGGCTAACCGTGCCGTCGCCCCGTTCAGGGTGACGGTGCCCGAACCCCGGACTCCCGGTATCACGTAAGTCTCAAACCGGCTCCCGGTGTTGATGTTGGCTATTTGAACCTGTTCAAACGCCAAAATGCCGGCCGCCTCCAGCAGGTCAGCGTCAATCGTGATGCTGCCCTCATATTCCAGGTCGGCGTCCGTTACGGTAGCCCGGTGAATCTTCGACTTGAGCATCTTCAGGTACACTTCCATTCCCTCCCCATCGCCGGCATGGCATTAAGACGTTCGCCGGTGCCTATCCTCCACCGTACAAACCACGTTGTCAATAAGCCGCGCCCGGCCGAAGCGGGCCGCCACGGCCAGGAGCAGCTCGCTGTCGTCATCCCCCGGCGGGGTCAAACCGGGCAGGGCCAGAATCTCGGCGTATTCCAGTTCGGCCAGGGGCTCGGCCCTAATCCCGGCCGCCAACCGTTCCTGAACGGCAGCCAGGTCCCGCCTCCCGGACACAACGGCCTCCCGGGCCGACTGCAAACTCCGGTAGAGTACGGTAGCCGCCCGGCGTTCCCGGGGATCAAGATAGGCGTTCCGGGAACTCATGGCCAGACCGTCGGCTTCCCGGACGGTAGGTACGGCCACGATCTCCAGGTTGAGGTTCAAATCCCGGACCAAGCGCCGCACCACCTGCAACTGCTGGGCATCCTTCTGACCGAAAAAGGCGGCGTCCGGCCGCACGATGTTGAACAATTTGGTCACCATGGTGGCTACGCCCCGAAAGTGGCCGGGTCGGGTGCGCCCGCACAGCACCCCGGACAACCGTTCCAAGTCCACAAACGTGCAGAATTGTTCAGGATACATCTCGTTTTCCGAAGGGACGAACACCGCCGCCGCCCCCGTCCCGCGGGCCAGACGCAGGTCTCGCTCCAGGTCTCGCGGGTACGTCTTGAGGTCTTCCGTCGGTCCGAACTGCAAAGGGTTCACGAAAACACTGACCACGACCACCGGAAACCGCCGGTGCGCCTCACGCATCAGGGTCAGGTGCCCCTCGTGAAAGTAACCCATGGTAGGCACCAGCGCCACCGGACCACTGTTACGCAGTTCCCGCACTACTTCCCTTACTTCGGCGATCGTCTCACAAACCTGCAACCTGCGGCACCTCCAAGATCGACGATGTTAAGTTCGGAGCCGTTTCCATCCAAGGTAGGAGTCCATGTGCTCCTTTCTGAATTCCGACTCCCGGACAATTGTTTTCACTCTATGGTTTCTCCTCTTCGGGCGAGTTAAACCCATACTCCGCCGTCGGAAACCGTCCGGTTTCAACCTCTTCACGATACTCCCGGAGCGCGCGTGTTATTTCCTTGTGCAGTTCGGCGTAACGCTTGACGAATCTGGGCTTAAAGTCACCATAGAGCCCTAACAAGTCGTGGGTCACTAGTACCTGGCCGTCACAGTGGGGCCCGGCGCCGATGCCGATCGTGGGTACGCCCGCCGCCGCCGTAATGCGCTCGGCCAGTTGGATCGGCACGCATTCGAGCACGATGGTGAAAACCCCGGCCTCTTCAAGCAGGACGGCGTCCTCGAGCAGCCGCCGGGCGGTATCGGCGTCCCGCCCCTGGACCCGGTATCCGCCGAGTTGGTGCACCGACTGGGGTGTGAGCCCGAGGTGACCCATCACCGGAATCCCGGCCGCTACCAGGGCCCGCACACTCTCCGTTATTTCCCGGCCGCCCTCCAGTTTCACGGCCTGGGCGCCGCCTTCCTGCAGAAAACGCCCCGCGTTGCGGAGTGTCTCCGCCCGGTCGAGATTATAGGATAAAAACGGCATGTCGCCGACCACCAGGGCCCTTCTCACCCCCCGGCACACCGCGCGGGTGTGATGCAGCATGTCGGCCATCGTCACCGGGATGGTCGAATCGTACCCCAGGACAACGTTCCCAAGTGAGTCCCCGACCAGAACAATGTCAATCCCGGCCTCGTCGACCAAACGGGCCGTGGGGTAATCGTAGGCCGTGAGCACGGTGACCGGCCGACCCTCTTTTTTCTTGCGGCGGATGTCCGCCGTTGTAATCCGCTTGTCAAACAACGGGCTTACCCTCCTCAAACAGACTCACTATCTCCCGGGCTTGGGCGGCGCCGAGCGCGCCCCGCTCTTCGGCCATCCCGGCGGCGTACGCCCCCAGTACCCGGTAAACCCGGTCAAAGACTTGGGGCTGACCGGACAGGGCCGCCAGGTGGCACGCCAGCGTCGACCGGTCCCCTCGGCACACCGGACCGGTCAGCGCCGGAACCACGCCCACCGCCCGGATGTTGTTCCAGGTCCCGTCGATCAGCGGAGCCAACGCCTCCAAGGCGTCATCCCGCGACAGGCCGCACCGTCCCAGCATCTCGACGGCCAGATGTATCACGGCCACCAGATAGTTGGAAGCCACGCAAGCCGCCGCGTGGTAGAGCGCTTTGTCTTCCGGCTTGATTACCAGGGGTATTCCTCCCAGGTCGGCTACCAGGCGCCGGGCGCGGGCGATCGCGGGCGGATCACCCTCCAGTCCGAAATAACAGCCGGCAAGCCGGGCTCCGGCCGGTTCGACGTCCGCAAATGACTGCAACGGGTGGATGGAAACCACCGGTGCGCCACTCTCCCGGGCCGGGGCCAGGGCCGCGGCCGGAGTGGCCCCGCTGGTGTGGGCCACCAGCTGACCAGCCGCGAATCCGCCCCGGGCTTGGACGTCCCGCGCTACGGCCGCGATTTCCCGGTCCGGGGTAGTGATCAACACCACGTCGGCCGCCCGGGTAAGTTCTTCGGGTCTTGTCCCGGACGGGCAGCCGAACCCGGCGCCCAGTGACCGGGCCGATTCCGCGCTGCGGGAAGCCACCCCTACAATCCTGTAACCCCTGGTGTGCAAAGCCAGGGCCAATGTCGAACCAACCTTGCCCGCACCCACGATACAAACCGTACGATCCCGCGGCTGCATTAGTCCTCACTCCCACCCGCTTCTAAAAAGTAAAAATCCCCGGACGGATCCGCAGGATTTGATCAATCCACCGTCTCGGTCCCGTCAGGCTCCAAGCGGCCCATACTTATGAATATCACTCCGGTTAAGGTGTAGTTCCACTTGGGATACTACCCGTGAACATAGTTTATTACATGAACGGCCCGGCGACAACCGCCCTATCCGTCGAATATCCGTCAGGAGCGACCGTCCCGGGGATCTACGAAAAGCTCAAATGCGTATTTGGAAAGTCGGTCCCTCGGAACTGTCAAACCGGCGGCTTCTGGGGGAACACCGGGAAGTACACGGCATGGTCACCGTCGTCCAGAAAATGCGGCGCGGAGAACCGGGCGGCTACCAGAGACACCCCGAGGTGCTCTTCTACGCCGACCGCCTGGACGCACTGATCCGCCGCCACGAACAACTGGCCGCCGAGATGAACCGGCGCGGGTTTCGACACCATTCCCCGCTACGGGTCTGCCCGCCTCCCGAGGACCGCGGCCTTTTCACTTTCACCCCGGAAGCCATCGCCCGCGACCGGCAGGAACTCCACCGGCGGGAAGGCCGCTTTCGCGGCCGCCGCCGCGATGACGACTGGCGGGGATTTTAGGCGGGGCTCCTAAGAGAACCCCAACTCCCGGGAAAGGGCCTCGAACACGCCCACGATATCCCCCCGCAGGACCAGCACCGCCTCCCCGTCCCACGGGGTGGGGTCGCGGTTAATAATCACCAGCTTCCGGGCGAAACGGGGGAGGGCAGCCACCGGGTACACCTGC
This sequence comes from Desulforudis sp., assembly GCA_014859075.1. Lineage (GTDB taxonomy): Bacteria > Bacillota > Desulfotomaculia > Desulfotomaculales > Desulforudaceae > Desulfopertinax. Next base: position 3,831 of record JACUUW010000022.1, on the reverse strand, counting down.
AGGCTGGAACCGACCACGATCAGCAACTGGCAACCCGACAGCACTTGAGCGGCGGCGTTGAAATCATCGCCCAGCATGTCCCCGAACAACACCACGTCGGGGCGCAGAACGCCCCCGCACGGGCAGAGCGGCGGGTTATCGCCAGCCTGGTACTGGTCGACCAGGAGACTGAATTCGTGCCGCTCTTCGCACCGGACACAGCGGCAGGTCCGCAGGTGGCCGTGCACCTCCCAGGTCTGTGAACCCGCCCGCACGTGCAGACCGTCGATGTTCTGGGTGATCACGCCGAGCAGCAGACCTTCCCGCTGCAGGCGGGCCAGAACGTGGTGCGCCGGGTTGGGCACGGCACGGGTACAAGCCAACCACCAGTCCAGGTTATTGTCCCAGAAGGCGGCCGGGTCCCGCTCGAAAGCCTCCACGCTGCAGACTTCCGCGGGATTTACTTTCTCCCAGCGCCCCACCCCCGGACTCCGAAAGTCCGGAATGCCGCTGGCCGTGCTGATTCCGGCTCCGGTAAGCGCCAGGTTACGGTCCGACTCCCGAATCAAACGGGCAAGGATCCCTATTTCGTCCTTGGTGGTCACGACCAACCCTCCAATCCAGATGACAGCTCGGCACAACCTTTGAGAAGGGGCAAAGCTAGGATTATCTTACGTGAATTCATCCAACTGGTAAACCCCCGCCGGCCGGAAAGACGGAGGGAAATCCCCCGGCATCGGCGAATAGGTAGTCAAAAACAGCCGGAAGGCGGGTTGAGAATTTACGCGGTAAGCGTGGTCATGCCCGTATACAACGCCGGAAACCACCTGGCCCGCGCGGTGGAAAGCATTCTCGCCCAGCGGGGCGTGAATCTGGAACTGGTATGCATCGACGACGGTTCGACCGACGGCAGCGGCGACCGGCTGGAAACATGGGCGCGCCGGGACCGGCGGCTGGTGGTGATCCGGGCGGAACACCGAGGCATTGTGGCCGCCTTGAATCAAGGCTTGGCGACGGCCCGTCACCCCTTTCTGGCCCGCATGGACGCCGACGACGTCTCCCACCCCGACCGCCTCCGGCTTCAGGCCGAACTGCTGGACAGCGACCCGCGCCTGGATGTGGTGGGCTGCCTGGTGCGTTCCTTTCCGCGCCCCGCGGTGGCGAAGGGTTTCCGGCTGTACGAAGAATGGCTGAACAGTCTGGTCCGGCCCGAGGAAATCGCGCGGGAAATCTACGTGGAAAGCCCGATCGCCCACCCCTCGGCGCTCATGCGCGCCTCTGAGGCAAGGCGGCTGGGAGGATACCGGGAGGTGGACTGGGCCGAGGACTATGACCTGTGGCTGCGCTACCACCAGGCCGGTTACCGTTTGGCCAAGGTGCCCCGCATCCTCTTCGCCTGGCGGATGCACGCCGGAAGGCTCTCCTTCGTTGATCCCCGCTGCACACCCGAGAGATTCTTTCGCTGCAAGGCCCACTTCCTGGCCCGTGAAACGCGGGTGCAACGCGGCCCCCTGCTCATCTGGGGCGCCGGCGTCGCCGGGCGCCGGCTCTCACGCCGGTTGATCGAGCTCGGTGTCGCGGTCGACGCCTTCGTCGACATCGATCCCCGGAAAATCGGCCGTACCCGTTACGGCCGTCCCATAGGCGGCCCCGAGACACTGGCCCGCTATCCGGACCGGTTCATCCTGGTCGCCGTGGGCACCCGCGGCGCCCGGCCGTTGATCCGGGAGCAACTGACCGCCCTGGGCCGGATCGAAGGCCGGGACTACCTCTTCTGCGCCTGAAATCCCACCACAAGGCCTCAGTCACAACTGAGGTCCTTTATAGTGCAACGGTCTTTCGGTTAATAATAAATCCAAAGTCAGATTCTAAGGTAGCGCGAATAAGGTCGGTGTGCCGGCCCGAAAAAAGAAGCCGGCTTTCCGGTCTGGGCGTTAGTACCGGAGAAACCGACTCTTTTTGGGTGCGGGAACCCAAGCATCAAAAAAGTAACACGGGGAAAGGCACCGCATTGTTATCCAACTATGCGTAGACCCACAAGGTCATGTTATAATTTACTTGATGTTTCATGTCTTGCTGGATGCGTTAGACGATCTTCTTGACGCTGACGCCCCAGATCTTTTTTTCTTTAGTAAGCCCCAGGAACCGAAGGGTTCCGGCCGCTTCCACCTTGTCCCCCTCACGGATATCTTCCCGCGGCGAGGTGAACATAATCACCTTCACGCTCTCTTTGCCGTCGGTGAGGATGAAGTGCGGGCGGTTCAGCCACTTGAAGGAAGCCTTGGCGACTTCGCCTCTGATTTTCACCGCCTCACCGACCGATATCCGCTGCAGCCCGGTGATCCTGGCCTTCTTGACGTGGCTGGTGTCTATGCGTTCCAGCGACCGCCGGTGCGACTCGGTCATGAACCACGGGATCAGATACAGGGCGGCAAGCATGGGTACTGTTTTAACCAGGAACATTGGATCCCGGGTGATGGCGAAACCCAGTAGTACCGAGACGGCTCCCAGTGCCAGCGTCAGATAAGCGAAGAACGACATACGCATTGTTTACGGTACCTCCCCGGACTGAACATGGATGAATACTGATCGCTAGCCTTCCTTCGGCAACTCGTTCCGGAAGGCCATTACGTAGACGACACCGATAAGGACGAAACCACCGACGATGTTCCCCAGGGTCGCCGGGATGATGTTCCAGAGCCAAACGTCACCCCAGGTCAAGCCGCCGTACTTGGCCAGCAAGGGGCTCCAATAAGCGCCCTCGGCCGTGGTCTTGGTGACCACCTCGGGGAACCACTGGGTCAGCCACAGGCCCGCGGGCAGGAAGTACATGTTCGCCACGCAGTGCTCAAAGCCGGTCGCGACGAAGGCCATGATTGGGAACCAGATACCGAAGAACTTGCCGATGATGTCGTTCGCGGTGATGCCGAGCAGAACGGCGACGTTCACCAGGAAGTTACAGCCGATAGCTGCCATGAAACACGACCACAGCCCGATCGTACCGGCGTCCTTGTATACAAGCGTTTTGCCCACCGCAATGGCAATCGCTTGCATGCCGAAGACATTTGGCTCGGCGGCCCCCAAGTGGCCCTGGGTAAACGGGCCGATCACCATCATGTACGCATAGAACAGGGAACCGACCAAGTTGCCGATATACACGAATACCCAGTTCTGCATCACGAATCCCCACGAGGTCTTGCCCAGCATCGCCGCCACCGGCCCGAGCATCGCGTCACCGGTGAAGAGTTCCATACCGGTAATCACGATCGCAATCAGGCCGACCGGGAAGACGGCGCCCGCGATCAGTTTGCCGAAGCCCGCTCCGAGATAACCGGCTACCGCCGTGCTGCACACGGTACATAACGCGGCACCGACCGCGATGTAGGCACCGGCCATGAAGCCGCGCAGGAGGAGCTGGAAGATCGGCAGTTCAGACTTGTACTTGCCGGCGTTGGAGGCCATCATCACCATTTTTGGTGGTGGATTGAAGTTCACTAGGTAACCCCCCTTTTTACGATAAAAGATTTAGTCCAACCGATTCGATTCTAGAGCTTCCCTACCGCCGCCGCACAGACCTTATACTCCGGAATCTTGGCCACCGGGTCGACCACCGGGTTGGTCAGTACGTTGGCCGCCGCCTCCGCGAAGTGGAACGGGATAAACAGCGTGTTCAACGGCACCCGATCGGTAACCACCGCTTTCAGAGCCAGTTCTCCTCTTCTCGAGTACACCTTCACTTTCTCGCCGTTCGCGATCCCCATACGTTCGGCATCCGCCGGGTTCACTTCCACAAAAGACTCCGGCGCCTCTCCCTCCAGGGTCTCGGACCTTCTGGTCATGGTGCCGGTGTGA
>JACUUW010000237.1 GCA_014859075.1 Desulforudis sp. | reverse complement strand
CAGATCTTCCCCAGCCGGGACCAACTCGACATTGACGGTCCATCGGCCCACCCGGGACAGGTTAAACTGAACGAAGTCGGCGATTTCGGCCGCCACTCAAAACAGGGCCTCCCCGAACCGGACCAGGCAGTCCCCGAGCTTCTCCCGCTTCAGTCCCAACCCCAGCATAGAACCGAGGTAGTCGCGGTGGGACGGGTTTCCCCCGTCCGGGTCCAGAGGCGTGATCCGGAGGATGGCGATTCCGAAGTCCGGACGGTCGTCCCACGAATCCGCCGGCAGGACGCAGGCCCGCCGGCGCTCGGCTTCCGGATACCCGCCCCAGGTTTGGATCCGCACACCGCTGAAGCCGTCCCCCACCTGCTTCAGCAGGGCGGCCTGGCCGGGGTCCAGAAAGTCGGTCCGCACCGGCCGCCGCTTCTGGTCGGCAGTCCGGAGGTGGTCCAAGCAGCGGGCGACGAACAGTCTTTCTTCCTTATTCCGGGCGAGCTTCGGCAGGGTTTCCATCAGGCGCTCCTTTCCAGCCGCGTGCGGTTGTCTTTACATTGCCTTAAGCGTCACTGAATATGCTGTTCCGGTTCGCGGTGGTGCCGTGACAATACTCTTCATGTTCGCAGCCGCGGGTCCTTTTTCCTGTCTTACGCACTCACGGTCCGAGCTCACTGTTGTGGACCGGCCCGGGCCCTGAGCCTGGAAACCGGTGTTTACCCGGCGCCGGGACCTGTGGTAACCTGTTTTCAGGCTGAACGGTCGGATAGTGTGGGGTTCGCGGTCTTTTGTCAGGAAGGAACGATGCAAATGAAAGACTGGGATCAGGAGATTGCCTGGCACGCTCTCTCCGAAGGGGAGGTATTTGAAAAGCTCCGGTCCACCATTCAAGGACTCAACCAGGAACAAGTGGCCGAGCGTCAGGAGACAGTGGGGAAGAACAAGCTTCCGGGCGCGAAACCGCCCACGCTTGGCGCCATCGTCCTGCGCCAGTTCCTGAGCCCGTTAATCTATATTCTGCTGGCGGCCGGCAGCGTATCCCTGGCGATCGGGGAGACCACCGACGCCGCTTTCATTTTTGCCGTGATCATGTTGAACGCGGGGATGGGCGCCTACCAGGAGTGGAAGGCCGAAAAGAGCGCGGCTGCCCTGCAGAGCCTCCTGGACGTCTACGCCCGGGTAGTCCGGGACGGGGTCGAAACGCAGGTTCCGGCCGATGAACTGGTGCCGGGGGACGTGGTTTTCCTGGAATCCGGGTACCGGGTGCCGGCGGATCTGCGTCTGATTCAGGTGAACGGCCTGGCCGTGGACGAATCACTCCTGACCGGCGAATCGGTGCCTACCGTAAAGAGCACAGACCGATCAGCCGTGGACCTCCCGGTCAGTGAACGCTCCAATATGGCCTTGGCCGGAACGACCGTGAACACGGGGCGCGGTGTGGGTGTGGTGGTAGCCACCGGCCTGCGGACCGAGGTCGGCAAGATCGCCGGGGCGGTGACGCTTTCCGAGATGAGCAAGCCGCCCCTGGTGCTCCGGATGGAGCGGTTTTCCAAGCAGATCAGCCTGGCGGTCCTGGGGGCCTGTGTGCTGCTTGTGCTGGTGGCCTTAGCCCGGGAAATTCCCTTAACCGAAGTGTTTTTCATGGCCGTGGCCTTGGCAGTATCGGCGGTGCCGGAGGGCCTGCCGGTGGCCATCACCATCGCCCTGTCGGTGGCGACGTTGCGCATGCTGCGTAGAAACGTGATCGTACGCCGGTTGACGGCCGTCGAGGCTCTGGGAAGCTGTACCTGTGTGGCCAGTGACAAAACAGGTACGCTGACGGTGAACAAACAGACGGTCAAGCTGATCTCCCTACCGCCCGGGGAGCAGTTCACGGTTTCCGGGGAGGGTTACGCCGGAGAAGGGGAGGTCGCGTACCCCACGGGGGATGCCCCCACCGGAGCGGACCGGTTCCGGTTGGAGGCGCTGGCGAAGGCCGGGATCCTGTGCAACGAAGCCGTTCTGCTGAATGAGGACGGGGATTGGACCCACCACGGCGATGCGGTGGACGTGGCCCTGCTGGCTTTGGGGTACAAGCTGGGGTTTGACCCCGAAGCCCTGCGGCGGGAAGCGGTCACCGTGGGGGGAATCCCGTTTGAACCGGAACGAAGATATGCCGCCCGGATTTACCGGGAAGAAGACGGCGTACGGGTCGCGGTCAAAGGCGCGATTGAGGCGGTCTTGCCGTTTTGCCGGACCATGTTGACCGGACGGGGAACGGTTGCCGTTTCCCCGGAGGCAATCGAAAAAGAAGTCGTCACGCTGTCCGAAAACGGTTACCGGGTACTGGCCGTCGCCGCGGGAGTGCTGGAACCGGGAGCCGAACCGGCCGGTTTCGACGAGCAGGATATGCCGCCCCTCACGCTTCTCGGCCTGGTGGGCTTGATCGACCCTCTCCGCCCCGAAGTGAAACCGGCCGTGGAGAAGTGTAAACGGGCCGGGATCGGGGTGCTGATGGTTACGGGCGACCACCCGGCGACGGCGCTGGCGATCGCGCGTGAACTGGGCATCGCCGACTC
>JACUUW010000236.1 GCA_014859075.1 Desulforudis sp. | reverse complement strand
CGGGCCGAGACGCAGAAGATGAAGAGCTGGATTTGACCCAGCTGCTCCAGACGGTGAACAGGTTGGTCCATGGGCTTTCGGGGTCACGCGCACCAGATACGTTTCATAGCTCGGAGTAAACCTCTCCACAATTAGTAACCCTTCAGGCACGAGTGTCTTCCAGCCTGGACAGGTGCTCTTTAAACCAGAATTGATGTGTTTCCTCGTCGACCATGAAGTAGGCGAGGTACTTGCTGAGGTCGGATAGCCGGGGGTCGTTACGCGCGGTCTCAATAAACTCATGGTACATCTGGATGGCCTTCTGCTCCACGGCAATCCCAAGCTTGTACCTGTCCTTCAAGCTTAACAGGTCCAGCGCTTTTCCCGTTACCATCCCGGCCAATTTAAACGGGGGACCGGCAATACCCACGCCGGTCCCCATCTCCTTCAGTTGCTGCTCGAGATAATCCATGTGTTCTTGTTCGCGCACCATAAACCTCTCGAAAACGTGCTGGATATGTGGATCCTCCAGGGACGTTAACTGCGACTTGTACAAATCAACTTGATAAGCTTCCAGAACGTAGAATCGTCTAAGCCTTTTTACCAGTGTATCATCGTCCACGAGTCAGTTCTCCCTTCGCCTGCGGGTCTGCTTATTTCTATAATGTCCGGGATACCAGTCAATATACCGTCCCGCCAAGGGCGACAGCGGAACACTCGACTGTGTTTCGCCAAATTTAGGACCGTAGTCCTATCAAAACAGGTCCAATCGCCCCTACCGTTCGCCCGCTCATTAGGTTAGACTATGATTATCCAGGCGACCCATCATCTGCTGCCGTTGAAGGAAGTGACCTCCATGGACAGGCCGGTCGGAACAACCAAGATTGTAATTCTCTACGGCGACATCAGCCAGCAAGACACCGAAGCCGTCGTCAATCCCACCAACTCCGCCCTTGGTTCGAACAACCCGGTGGATGTGGCGTTGAAGCGGGCCGGCGGCCTGGACTTTTTGAAAGAGTGCAGATATCACGTAGTCCGGCATGGGGGTTGTGCCGTGGGCGAAGCGGTGGTGACCGGTGCCGGAAAGCTCGCCGCTACCTACGTCATCCACGCGGTGGGCCCCAACTGGACCGGGGGTCAGCGCCACGAGGAAAAGCTGTTGCGCCAGACCTATTGGAACATTCTGCTGCGCGCCGAAGAGTTGGGCGTCACGTCGCTGTCCATACCGGCGATCGGCGGCGGGACCCCGGGTGTACCGGCTGGCCTGGAGGCCAAGACCGCGTTGACGGCGATGCGCGATTTCATGCTCAAGGAACGGAAGATCAAAGAAATCCGCTTCGTGCTCCTCAGCAAGTATGACGCCCTTGAATACGAACAGGTATGGGAGAAGCTCAGCTACACCGGACATGAGAAGCTGCTGGAAGAATACCTGTACGCCTAACTCGCCGGCCGCCCCCGTCTCATGACTGGTCGGAGGTTGTACGCACCTTGCCCCTGGCGAGCGAGGCGAAGATTCCACCGAAACAAAGGACCGCAAAGACGACAAACGCCGTGTTGACCCCCGCCAGGAACGCCGGGTACTGTTCGGGGATGATCTGTGCCCGCCCCAGGTAAACCGCGAAAATCAGCATGGCCACGCCCATGCTGAACATCTGCCCCACCAGGCGCATCGTGCCGATTGTTCCTGAAGCGACCCCATAAAGCCTTCTTTCCACGGAACTCATAACGGCATTCGTGTTGGGCGAGGAAAAGAAAGCAAAGCCCAGGCCGAGGAGGATCAGGCTGCCCACGACGAAGGCCAGCGGCGTGTCTTCGCTCAGGACGGTCAACAGGGACAACCCCACCGCCGTCAGGGTCATGCCGGCCGAGGCCACCACCCGCGGTTCAACCCGATCGGAAAGCCGGCCGGCGAAAGGCGAAAACACGGCCATCAGCACCGGCTGGATGGCCAGAATAAGCCCGGCGTTTTGCGGGGTGAACCCCTTGATATACTGCAAGTAGAGACTCAAAAGGAAAGCTACGGCAAAGGTGGCGCTGTAGTTGATCAGCGCGGCCAGGTTTGAAAAAGCGAACACCGTGTTCCCCCGGAAGAGATTAACGTCCAGAATCGGACTCTCGACCCGGCTCTCCCATTTAATAAACCCCGCGATGCCCGCCAGTCCGGCCAGGATCAGCCAGGCGCCTGCGCTCTCCGGCAGCAAGGAAAAACCATACATCATGGCGACCAACGCCGTGCTGTAGAAGACCGACCCCACAACGTCAAACCGTTCGCCCTTCGCCTCGGCCCACTCCCCCCGGAGCTTGGTGAGAACCAGTGCGATTACCGCCAAGCCCAGCGGCACATTGAACAGGAAAATGCTGCGCCAGCCCAGGTGTTGTGTCAGGAAGCCACCTAGGAACGGTCCGAGAGACAGTCCAATGTAAACGGCCGCGACGTTGATGCCCAGTGCCCTGCCCCTCTCTCTCGGCGGAAACACCGAAGTCAGAATGGCAACCCCGGTACCGAAGATCATGGCTCCGCCGATGCCGTGCAGGAACCGGAAAACGATCAACATCAGGGCGGAGGTGGCGAGTCCGGACAGGAG
>JACUUW010000235.1 GCA_014859075.1 Desulforudis sp. | reverse complement strand
TGAACCGTCCCCTTGTCTTCCTTTCCCTTGTCTTCCCCTATCTTCCCCTTGACAGCAAACCGCCCGCAGGAGGGTATGAGTTGAGGTGAGAAATGTGCAATGGAGGCTGTTGGATACCGGACCCGCCCAGGGCGACTGGAATATGGCCGTGGACGAAGCGCTTATGATCAATCAGGGCCGGGGCGATACCCCGCCCACGCTGCGCTTCTACGCCTGGGACCCCCCGGCGGTCAGCATCGGTTACTTTCAGAATATGCAGCAAGAGATAGACGTGGATGCTTGCACGGCTCAAGGCATTTCCACCGTCCGCAGGTTTACCGGCGGTCGGGCGATTTTACATGACCGGGAAGTAACCTACAGTCTGGCCGCCAGGCCCGATAACCCCCTGGTCGCCGGCACCGTGCTGGAGTCCTACCTCAAGATAAGCCGGTGTTTGATCGCGGGCCTCGCGGAGCTGGGTATAACAGCCGAACTCTCCACCGCAGACGTCAGACAGCACAAATCCACCGCCTGTTTTGACACGCCGTCCCGGTACGAACTGGTGATAGACGGACGCAAGCTGATTGGAAGCGCGCAAGCGAGAAAGCACATTTGTGTACTGCAGCACGGTTCCATTCCGTTGGAAATCGACCCGGGGAAACTCTTCGCGGTAATCAGGTTCGCCGATGAGCAGGAGCGCAAACGTTACCGGGACCGGTTTCTTGCCCGGGCCATTTCCTTAAACGAGGCCGGCAACCAACCCTACAGCTACGACGAGGTGGTCCAGGCCCTCTGCCGGGGATTTGCCCGCGTTTGCGGGATTGATTTGAAAGCAGGGGCGCTTACGCCGCGGGAGAAGGAGACCGCCCGGGAACTGTTGCGGGAAAAGTACGGTGGCGGAGACCTTTAACCTCATTGTCCGGGGAGCTGGCCGGCGACCGCATAGGCCCGATATTTGCAGCTACTATTCGGGCTGCTTTCAACGTTGAATTCCGGCTCACCGGCTTGGCTGCTGGTTGTGCGGATAGCGGCGCATGCGGAACGCGGCGGCCAGCAGGAAAACGCCGGACAGCGCGTAGCCCGCCCGCACGCCGGCCGGCCCCTCCGGAGAGTACCCGAAAACATCGAGCGTGAATCCCAATGAAATCGCCCCCGTGGCCAGGGCGAGTTTGGCGGCCAGTCCCTGGACCGCGAACAGCATGGCCTCCAGCCGCACCCCTTCCAGGTGCTGGTGGCGCACCGCGATCTCGGCGGTGACCGCGTTCTGCAGGGCCACGGGCAGGACGGCCGTCGGCATCACCAGCAGGGCCAGCACCCAGAACACAACCGGCGGTGAACCCGGCAGCCACAGGAAACCAGCGGCGGCCAGCGCGAGAACCAGTAAGCCGGAGATGGTGAGACAGTACAGGAACGTGACCCGCATCCCGTAAACGATGGTAGCCCGGTAGCCGGCCAAGAGACCCGCCAGGATGATACAAAGGCCCAGGACGATGGCCCACCACGGCAGGGCGACAAGGTGAAAGTCCAGGAAGGTGTACAGGAAGGGAATGAGCTTGACGATGACGCACAGCCCGCTCCAAGCCAGGAACAACGTAAAAGCCCAAGTCAAAAGCGCCCGGTTCCGGCGCAGGGACCGCCATACTTGTCCCGGTGAAGTCGCCGTCGGTACCGGAGACCGCCGGGAGTACTCTTTCACGGCAACCACGGGCAGGCCCAGGCTGAGGACGGCCATCGCGGCCCACAGGATGGGCAAGTGCGGAAACTCGACGATCCCGACCAACAGGGGCGGGCCCAGGGTGGCCACACCCGCGCCGCAGGCGAACCACAAAGTCTGGACAAGCGCCATGAGCACCCGCTCCCCTTGGTTCCTGGTGAGTTCCGGAAGCAGGGCGAGGTAGGGAACGGCGTACAGACTGAATGAAATGAAAAACAGGCCGAGAAGCCCCGCCACCCAGACGAGGTTCGGCAAGGAAGGGAGCGGTGCCGGGGGGAACCAGAGCAGGATGAAGGAAGCAATGAACAAGGGGATGCCCGCGGCCATGAACGGCCGGCGCCGCCCGAAACGAAGCCGCGTCCGGTCGCTGAAGTAGCCGATCAGCGGGTCCGACCAGGCGTCGACCAGCCGGCCCAGGGCCATGGCCGCCCCCACCGCGGTGGCCCCAAGGTACACCGTGACTCCGAGGTCGACCGGCGGCGCGTAATAGAACAGGGTCCACTGCACCACCGTGGTGCTGCAAAGGCCCAACCCGAACATGGCCGCCGTATAGGCGACCTTTTCCCAGGTCAGAGTCTTCAGATTTACCAAACCTTACTTACTCCCAGTCAGCATTTGGCATTTCAATTTCCACGAGTGGTTTGGTTTTTCCTGCACAGTCCAGGCTCTCGGTGAACGCACGGGCGGATTACCTCTTCGCGTGCATCCCCCGCAAGCCGTCTTGTGCTAATCACTGAGTTGCCGGGAATAATAGATGGGGAGGTGCGAAAAATGGCAAACTATCAGGACCGGATTATCGCCGGGAAAGTGCAGGAAATGCTTGATGCCGATCCCCGCTTCGCCAACTACGAGTTGACGGCCGAGGTGCACAACGGGGA
>JACUUW010000021.1 GCA_014859075.1 Desulforudis sp. | reverse complement strand
ACACTGCCCGGCGAACAGGCCCAGGTGGACTGGGGCCACTTCGGCAACATCGTAGTGGAAGGCACCACGTACAAGCTCTACGCCTTTGTGTTCACGCTTTGCTGGAGCCGGGTCAGCTACGTGGAGTTCGTGGTGCGCACAGACTCCGCCACGTTTCTCGCCTGCCTGCAGCGGGCACTGGCCTATATCGGCGGCGTACCCCGGGAGATCGTTTTCGACAATGCCAAGGTGGTAGTTTCCGAGCGGGTGGGTAAGATCGTACGGTTCAACGGAAACCTTCTGCACTTTGCCCTGGCGTGGGGTTTCACTCCACGGGCCTGCTGGACCTACGACGCCGAATCCAAAGGCAAAGTGGAGTCTCAGATCAAGTACGTGCGCCGAAGCTTCTTCTACGGCCGCGAGTTCTCCGGTCTTGTGGATTTGAACGTTCAAGCCCTCGCCTGGTGCAACGAGTGGGCCAACCCCCGGGTGCACGGCACCACCGGCGAGATCCCCTGGGAGCGGCTCAAAGCGGAACGGAGTCACCTGCGCCTGGTGCCGGCATCATCCGCCCTGCCCTTCGTGCTGGAAGACCGCCGGGCCACGCGCACCAACCTGATTTCGGTGGAGGGCAACCGGTACTCGGTGCCGTCCCGTTGGGCGCGGCAGCGCGTGCGCTTCCGCCGTTACGAAAACCACCTGGAACTCTTAGACGGCGGTGAAGTTGTGGACATGATCCAGCTGGAGTATGGCCGCGGCAAGTGCATCATCCGGGACGAGCACTACCCCGCCCACGAACGGGCCCGGCGGCGTCAAGCCCCCACCAACCCGCTACAGGCCAGGTTTGAAAGCCTGGCGCCGGAGGCGCAGATCTACCTGCAAGGCTTAAGCCAGAGCCGCGTGGGCAGCCTGCGTGACCAGATGGGGAAGATCATCGCGCTGGCCGACACTTACTCTCCCGCCGCCATCAGCCGGGCGATGCGCCGGGCGTTGGATTACGGGGCCTTTGGCTACGGCACCTTAAAGAACATCTTAGGCCGCCACGAGACGGCCCCTAAGAGCCTGCCGGAAGTGGCCCGCGCCAAGACCCTGCCCCTGTCCACCAACCTGGACGTGCAGGTTGAAAAACGTGACTTAAGCTACTACGGTACGCTGGGGGCGGCCACATGATCCGGACCATCGGCGTGGCCGACCGCGAAACCCTGGAGCAAAACCTGAAGCGTCTAAAGCTCCGGCACGTGCGCGATACCCTGGACGCCATCAACGAGGTGGCCCTGGCCGAAGAGCCCTCGTACCTGGACTTTCTAGCCTACCTGGTCCAAGAAGAGATCGCCGGCCGGGAAGCCACTCAAAGGCAGCGGCGCCTGAAAGCGGCCCGGTTCCCCGCGTGGCGCACCCTGGACGAGTTCGACTTCTCGTTCCAGACCTCGGTGAGCCAGCAAAATGTCCGGGATCTGGCCACCTTAGAGTTCGTGCGCAAGCGTGAGAACCTGATGCTGCTGGGACCCCCGGGGGTTGGGAAGTCGCACCTGGCCATCGCCCTGGGTATCGAGGCGGTTAACGCCGGGCACAACACCCTGTTCATCACCATGGACGAGTTGGCCGCCCGGATGTACGCCTCACTGGCCGACGGCAGCCTGGCGCAGTATATGCGCAGCCTTCTGCGCAGCGAGCTGATCATCCTGGACGAGGTGGGCTATCTGACCCTGGACAAGGTGGCCTCGGACCACCTCTTTCAGTTGGTCAGCAGGGCTTACGAGAACGTGGCCCTCATTGTCACGAGCAACCTGGATTTCAGCGACTGGGGCACCCTGTTTACCAGCCCCGGCACGGCGGCGGCGCTACTGGATCGGCTGCTGCATCACGCCCACGTGATCACGCTGCGGGGGGACAGTTACCGGGTGCGTAGCCGCTTAGTGCCACCCAGAAGCATTGAGCTAAAGGAGGGAGTAATAGCAGATTCCAAAATCTAGTTGACGACTTTTCATGACCGAAAATGACGACTTTCTAGTGGCCAAAAGTGCGGAAATTCAAGTGGCCATTGACATTGATGTTGAAATCGTATCAGATGAACATATTTATACGCACACCTTAGCAGGACTTCAATCATTTTTACCTACTCTTATAACTGCTTTTTCCCATTCTACTTCATCAATGATTAGAACTCTTTTTCAAGAGTTTTTAACAGAAGAATTAAAGTTGTATGGTAATTTCTTAGAATATGGAATGATAAAAGGCTGGGTGAAATCACCACCAGCATATAGAAATTAATTGCAAATTTTTTGTTATTCTGCAATATCCGGAGTAGTCATCGCTGCCGGAATCATTCGGGTCTTATTATTCAAGCGCAGAAGATACACAAAAGCTTAAGATTAAGGAATATTAAACCCCGCGATCACCAGTTTGGTGTAGCGGCAAAAATCAGCTTACGGTCGTCCTAACTTGAAAGTATCTGTTAAGATTTTATCCGGCAATCCCTCCAATCTCTCCAGTATGGAAGCCGACGTGAGACATCCCACTTTTCCGGCCTCCTTCAAGGCTTGGGCGTGGGTTAGGGTTTCCGGCCTGTATGGTCTGGATTCAAGGCAGGCCGCGTAAGCATTGCACGTGCCGATCAACAGAGCCGTCGGGTCAGGGTTGGTCAGCTTTTGCGGATAGCCCTCACCCCCTTTTTTTTCGTGGTGTTGCTCTATCAGGTGTGCGACGCTCTCCGGTGCGCCTAGTTGCCTGGCCAGATTGGCACTGCTGAAGGGATGTGATTCCATCAGGAAGAAGTCGGTATTGTTTAGCAGGTAGCGGGGTTTGGAAAAAAACCCTTCAGGCCACTGTAGTTTGCCGAGATCGTGCAGGAGCGCCGCCAGAATGATTTCGTCCTGGCTGTAGCCGCTCGCCAGATTTGGGGCGTTCTCAAGAACGTGGGCCACCAGGCACGCGACACGCCGAGAATGAACCAAAAGATTCTGTGATGAGCCGGACAGTAACTCAGCGGCGCGGGCGGTGATCAATAAAGGCTGCACGTTTACTCCTTCCTTTCTTACCGATCCACGTAGGGACTCCAACAAAAAAACCGTACCAGCCGGTACGTATCAGAATTTCCAGAGAACTTGATATCCGGCAACTGGCTGGCTTGGCGTATTTCGCTGTAGCCCCTCTAGTTTTGCGCCGTCACCTTTCGGTAACTTTGCCACGAAACAGATATCACGGTTTTGTCTAAAATTCGACACCTAGCAACCATTTCCTTTACAGATTTAGTCGGTTTTCGTCGAAGCCGGCCCTTGTCGAAACCGCCCCTTTTCGGAATCAGAGACATGGTCCGCCTAAAATTTTTGATTAAAATGTCTCGGTTTTGGACTTGGCAAACCGCCGTGTTCATGGTATAAACTATTTAAGTGGCATATGCTCATAACATACTACCGGAAGGAGGCGTTTTCTGATGCCGTGGGGACGTGGGTTTGGTTTCGGTCCCGGAGGAGGCCTGGGCAGAGGAGCCGGATGGGGAGCCGGAGGACCCGGCGGCGCGTACGGGTCCTGCCGTGCCTACCCGTGGTTGCCGCGCGGCTGGTGGGCACGAGGCGGCTACCCGCAGGCCGGCCCGTGGAACCCCTGGGCAGCGGTCCCGGCAGCGCCGGCTGGTGAAGCCGAAGCCCTTAAACAGCAAGCTTCCTTGTTGAAAGAGCAGCTGGAAGCCATCGAAAAACGGCTCGGCGAACTTGAAAAGAAGTAATCCGTGTTTCAAATCAAAAAGCAGGGCACCTGACCCTGCCTTTTTCTTTGTCGGCGTTTACCCCGCCTGCGTCAGTTCGGCAGCAGATCCAGGGTACGCCGCCAGACGTCATGCATGGCGCTGGCCGCCTCCCCCGCCCGGTCTTCGGTCACCGGTGAGCGGGCCACCAAGCTCTGTACCACTCCGCGCGCGAAAGGAATGCGGCCGACGAACGCAACGTTTTCGAGCCGGCAGTGGTCCTCGATGGCGGTGGTAACGCCTTCGTCCAGGTCGGCCTTGTTGACACAAACGGCCGCAGGCACCCCGAAATGGCGGGCCAGACCCAGGACACGGTCCAGATCGTGGAATCCGGCCGCGGTGGGCTCGGTCACAATGAGCGTCAGGTCGACCCCGCCGAGCGAAGCGATGACCGGACACCCGATACCCGGCGCACCGTCGACGACCACCGTGTGTTTATTCTCCCGTTCGGCGACCTCCCGGGCCCGCTCCTTCACCCGCACCACCAGTTTGCCGGAATTCTCCTGGGCTACGCCCAGCTTGGCATAGACGAAGGGCCCGTAGTCGGTGGAACAGGTGTAGATGTTTCCGCTGCGGGTGTCCTCGAGCCGGACGGCCTCCACCGGGCAGGCGTGAAAGCAGACCTCGCACCCCTCGCAGGCGATTTCGTCCACCAACCCGTCCTCGATGGCGTCAAAGCGGCACAGCTCGGTGCAGAGACCGCACTGGATGCACACCTCCTGGTCGACCACCGGTTGCCGGGAGCCGGAAAAAGGTTCCTCATCCAGCACCCGGGGTCTCAGGATAAGATGGAGGTTGGCCGCGTCCACGTCCGCATCCGCCATGACCGCTTCCTGCCCCAGGGTGGCGAACACCCCGGCCAGGGTCGTCTTGCCGGTGCCCCCTTTGCCGCTGAGCACCACGATCTCACGCATGGATCACCGCTCCCTCCAGTTCGTCCCACAGGTGAGTAAAAATCTTCTTAAGTTCCGGCATTTCCTGAATGAGCGGCTTTCCAGTGGTAAAGCAGCGGGCGATCTTCCGGTCGAAAGGGATTCTGCCGTGAAGCGGAATTTTCCGCTCCCGGCAGAAGTCTTCAACCCCCCCGTCTCCCAGATCCGCACGGTTGATGACCACGCCGTGGGGCACACCCAGCACGTCCAACACGCCGACCATCGCTTCCAGGTCGTGTTGCCCGAAAGGTGTGGGTTCGGTGACCACCAGGCAGTAGTCCACACCGCGTACCGCCTGGATGACCGGACAGGACGTACCGGGCGGGCAGTCCAGAATAGTGTCCATCTCTTTCGCGGCGCCCCGGCGCAAAGCTGATATTATGGGCGGGGCCAGGGCCTCACCGGGTTTGAGTCTGCCGTGTGCAAAACTAACAGAATCGGCCCGGCCCCGCTCGATGACACCGATTTCACGCCGTCCTTCCGTCAATGCCTTCTCCGGACAAAAATACATACAGCCGCCACACCCGTGACAGAGGCCTTCAAAGATCATCAATTCCTTGCCGACCAGGGCCAGGGCGTTGTAAGCACAGACCTCGACGCAACACCTGCATTCGGAACACTTTCCGGCGTCAAACACCGGCACGGCGAGCGACACCGGTTCACTGGAAACCACTTCGGGGTGCAACAGCAGGTGCGCGTTGGGCTCCTCCACGTCGCAGTCCAGAAACTGCACCGGGCCGTTGCCCCGGGCCAGAGCCAGATTGACGGCCACCGTCGTCTTGCCGGTGCCGCCCTTGCCACTCGCGACGGCAATAATCACCGGTCATGCCCTCCACAGCCACCCGCGCCGCAGTTGCCCCCGTGGCCGTGATCGTGCCCCCCGGAACCGTGACTGCAAAGCGACGGGCCGGCCACCAGTTTGCCGGAAATAAACGCGCTGATCACTTCTTTCACCGGTCCCTGGGCCCCGACAATGGCCGTAATGCCGCGGGCCGCAAACAGCTCCTGGGCTTTCGGCCCCATGCCGCCGGCGATCACGTGCGTAACCTTCATTTCGCCCAAGTACATCGGCAGAAAACCCGGCTGGTGCCCCGGATTCGGGAGAGTCACCTGGTTTTTGACCTGCCCGTCCTCCACGTCCGCCAGGGTGTACTCCGGACAGTGCCCGAAGTGAGCCGCCACCTGGTCCCCATCAGTAGCCAAAGCCAGCTTCAAGACCTCCGCCCCCCTTTCCCGGCACCGCGTCCCCCGCCCCCGTCCCGGCCTGCACCCAGGCCGGCGTGCGGCATCGCGGTGGCACTGTCGGCCGGGTCCAGTTTTCCGGCCTGGTACATGGCGACGGCCTCCTGCACCGTCCCGCCGGCTCCCGTATAGCACTTAACGCCCGCGGCCTCCAACACCCGGAAGGCATTGGGGCCGATCTGTCCGGTCAGGACGGCGTCAACGCCGGCGTTGACCACCCTCTGGGCAGCCTGGATCCCGCTGCCGCCGGAGGCCCCCGCCGCCGTGTTGGAAATCGCCTCATAGGCATCCTTTTCGGTATCGTGAAGCACAAAATAGGTACAGCGACCGAAACGCGGATCAACCCGCGCCCTGGAATCGTTACCCGAAGCCGATACGGCGATCTTCATTCTCGCCCATACCCCCTGACAGTTATATTAAGCATATGCCCTTAATAGCATAACCCGGTTTAGGGCTTATGTCAACAAATTATCCGGCGGTTGATTTTACTTCCTTTCATAAAACAACCCGATCCATTATCATGTAACCAGTTGCTTTGTTCAGGAGGTTGGATCATTGCTTTTGCTGGAAAAACCGAGGAGCGGGAAATTTAGCCCGCTGGGACCGGAAGACCGTTTTTGTTTTGACTGTCAGGACGAGTGCATGGGAAGGTGCTGCCGCAAAACCAACATCATCCTGGAGCCCTGGGACCTGGAAGTGATGGCGCGGGGACTGGGCCTGAATACGTCCGACTTCGTGGACGCCTACGCCGAACTGCAAATCGACCCGGAAACATTGTGGCCGTACGTCCGTCTGCGCCACGTGGCCGACGGACCCTGCGCCTTTCTCGCTGAACGGGGGCGCTGTCGCATCTACCCTCTGCGCCCCCGCGTTTGCCGGTCCTACCCGGTGGGACGCCGGGTGGTCATCGACGGAACAAACGCCGCCGGGGAGCCCGCGCTCCGGGCGTCCTTCTTCCTGCTACAAACCCCGCAGTTCTGCCTCGGGCCGCGAGGCACGCGTACCTGGACGCTTTCGGAATGGCTTGAAACCTCAGGCAGTCTGGAGTACTTCCGGCTGTCCGCCGAACATCTAGCCTTAAAGGCGCTGGCCCTGGAGCTGAAATACCACCAGTGGTGGGAGGGCCCGCCCCACATGCTGCATATGTTCTTTCTGTTTGAGCCGGACCTGATCCGGGAGGAATTCGAAATCAGCGAAAATGACGTCGGGCACGTGGAATTCTACCGGCGCAGGATGCAGGCCCTGAGACTGCTGCTCACCGATCAGGCCGCCCGGCAGGGCTACCACCTGGAAACTACCGGGGGTGGCGGAGAGGTGTGCGCACTGGACCTGACGGGGACGGCCCCCGATATCCTGGACTGGATGCTGAGCGTTCTGCGGGGAGAGAAACCGGGAGGTTAGAGGGATGAAGCTCAATGCGGCCGGGCCCGCCGGTGCGCACGGGCCCCTTTGAACGCCGAAACCAACAGAATCAATGCGAAAAAGAGCAGCAGGAAAGACAAAAACACCACCAGCCACTGGGCGACGACATAGATGAAAACGACCAGGGCAACCGCTACGAGAGAGTAACGTGCCAACCGGCGCCGCCACGACATTTCCGGACGGTTGATAAACAGGGTCAGGAGCTCGCGGTGAATGACCGCGGCCAGTACGGCCAGGCACAAGAACAAGCCGGCGACGGCCGGCACAAGACCACCAACCCCCTTTTCCCCCATCGCGGCCATCTCACGGCCCAAGGCGATCAATCCGGCGGCAACCCCGTCGCCGGCGGCGGGCAGGGACAGGTCCCGAAACACTCTCGCGCATACGAAAGCCCCGGACATGGCCAGCAACAAGATGACGGCCCGCGCCGGACTCTCACCAGTCAGACGACGCCAAAGCTCCGACAAATTGACCGCCTCCCGAAAACCGGTTCTGTGGCAAAGTATGTTAGGAACGCCAAGAATATGCTTGGTTAACAGGCGGGATCGTGATCCAGGTGAACCTGCAACGGTCGACCAGAGAAAGATGTCGGCAACGTGGGCAAGCTAGGGTTTGAGGTGAAAACACGTGCAGACCATGCCCGAACACCAGGACCCGGTGGTGGAAGCCGTCATTGAAATCCCGAGGGGGAGTTCCAACAAGTACGAGTACGATCGCCGGCGGGGGGTTGTACGCCTGGACCGCGTCCTGTACTCGCCGGTACACTACCCGACCGACTACGGCTTCATCCCCCGCACCCTCGCCGAGGACGGCGACGAACTGGACATCATGGTGATGATTTCAACCGCCACCTTCCCCGGCTGCCTGGTCGAAGCCCGGGTGCTGGGCGCCCTGGAAATGATCGATGAGAAAGGCCGTGACATCAAGATCCTGTCCGCCGCGGTAAAAGATCCCCGGATGGACCGTTTTCACGGATTACGAGACGTCGACGCCCACCGGCTCCGGGAAATCGAGTACTTCTTCACGGTTTACAAGGACCTGGAGGAAAAGGAAACCCTGGTCCGGGGCTGGCGGGACCTTGATTTCACCCTGGAAGTGATGGCGCACGCCCGCGATTTGTACCCGCGGGTAACGGATCCGGCCCCCCATGGCCTGGATGAAACCCGACCGCCTCACTGATTTGCCGGGCCGCGATTTTTTCTCAATCCGATTTTTTTCCCAATTTTGTTTATTGAGGTGGGAGGAAAAACATGATAGGATAACCAGGGATGGACGGGTTTGATTGCCGTTTTTGGTGCAAATATATCGCAAAAAGTAACATTATTTGCACTAAAAGTGAATATAGGCGGTAAAGTCCTTGACATTTAAAAGGATATTTTAACATAACGTAGAAATAGTATGACACAGTCAAGCATTAGATATTGGGGGAGGAGAAAATGGATAAGAAGATTACACTCTCCGTCATCAAGGCAGACGTTGGTGGGTTTGTGGGGCACTCCGGAGTCCATCCCGAGCTACTGGAAAAAGCCAGGGGCATTCTCTCAGGCAGTCCGCTCCTGATAGACTTCCACGTCACGCACGTCGGTGACGACATCAACTTGATCATCACGCACGAGGGGGGCCGCAACAACGGCGAGATTCACCAACTAGCGTGGGACACATTTATCGCCTGCACCGAGGTAGCCAAAAAGCTCAAGCTTTACGGCGCCGGTCAGGACCTTCTGGGGGACGCCTTTTCGGGCAACATCAAGGGGCTCGGCCCGGGCGTAGCCGAAATCGAAGTCGTGGAGCGCAAGAGCGAGCCGGTGATCGTGTTCATGGCGGACAAGACCGAACCCGGCGCCTGGAACTACCCGCTGTACAAGATTTTCGCGGATCCCTTCAACACCATCGGGCTGGTCATCGACCCGAACATGCACGGCGGTTTCGATTTCGAGGTGCGCGACCTGATTGAAAACGGGAAGATTATTTTCTCCCTGCCCGAAGATCTCTATGACATGCTGGTCTTTATCGGGGCCCCCGGACGTTTTTGCATCAAGCGTATTTTCCACCGGGCCAACGGGCAGATCGCGTCCGCGTCAAGCACACAGCGCCTGAACCTTATGGCCGGCCGCTACGTAGGCAAGGACGACCCGGTCTGCATCATCCGCTGCCAGAGCGGTTTCCCGGCGGTCGGCGAGGTGCTGGAGCCCTTCGCGAATCCGCATCTGGTCGCGGGATGGATGCGCGGTTCACACCACGGGCCGCTGATGCCCGTATCGGTGGCCCAGTCCTGTCCAACCCGGTTTGACGGCCCGCCGCGCGTGGTCGCCCTCGGCTTCCAACTGGCCGGCGGCAAGCTGATCGGGCCGCAGGACATGTTCGACGACCCGGCCTTCGACCGGGCCCGGGCGAAAGCCAACGAGATCGCCGACTACATGCGCAGCCTCGGTCCCTTCGAGCCGCACCGCTTGCCCCTGGACGAGATGGAGTACACCACCATGCCGCTGGTAATGGAGAAGCTTAAAGACCGCTTCATCGACCTGCGGACCGCCAAGGGCAAGAAGAAAGAATAGGGGTCGGTGGTGCACGTAATTCGAAAAGCCCGCACCGCGGGCTTTTCCCGTGCCGTGAAGAATTCCTCCTTGTGCAACGCCGGTTATCCCGACCAATCCGAGGGAAATGTTACGGTCAAGGCCCTTGGCCGCTTGACCGACGGCCTGCCGACCGGTATAATCGGCTAAAACTGGAAAGGGAAGTTCACCTGCAATGATTAAGATACCGCTGATGGAAATCAACCGCCTGGTGGAGGAGGCCCTGGAACGCGAGCAGGCCAGACAAGGCGATGCCGTGATTGGTCTGTCCCGCCTCGAACTGTTTGTGTTCGATAATTTCGAGGTGGAGGTGATGTTCGACGTGGCACCCGGCTCACCCCCCACCACCCCCCAGTTCTCGCGGGAGATCGAAGACGGCGTTTACCGTCTTGTACACGGTACCAGCTACACAGGTAATTAGACCTTGAAAACGCGAAGTACGCTCACTTCTCAATCGCGCCCCGGGCAAGGGCGTCGGCCCGGTCGTTATGCCGGTCGCCCGCATGCCCTTTTACCTTCCTGAATGTCACCTGGTGTCGCCGACTGAGCCGCAGCAACTCCTCCCATAGTTCACGGTTCTGTACCGGTTGCTTCTTGGCGTTAACCCAGCCGTTTCGCTCCCAGCGCTCGTACCACCGGTCCCGAAAGCAGTTGACCAGGTAAGCCGAGTCACTGAACAGGGTCACCCGCCGCCGGGTTTCGCCCAGCGCCCGTAACGCCTCGACCGCCGCCCGGAGTTCCATCTGCTGGTTGGTGGTCTCGGCGGCCGAACCGAAGATCTCCCGGCGCTTGCGGCCCTCCACGATCACGGCCCCCCAGCCTCCCGGGCCGGGGTTGCCGGAACAGGCCCCATCCGTATAAATCACAACCTCATCCACGCTTCAAGTAATCCCTCCACTTCCGGTATCGTCACTCCCGGCGTCCGGCCCGGACCCGCTGTTTTCCAGGTAATATACCCAGGCGATTACCTGGGCCACAACCTGGTACAGTTCCGGTGGGATCTCCCGGTCAAGACCCAGACCCACCAGGGTCCAGGCCAGCTGTGAATCCTGATAGACCGGCACTCCGGACCGGCGCGCCACTTCTTCGATGCGGGCCGCCAACAGACCCTTGCCCGCAGCCACCACCCGCGGAACATCGTCCTTCCCGGCGTCGAAGCTGAGCGCCGCGGCCACTTTGGTCGGAGCACCCTTTCCACCTTTATCACCGAGTCTGTTACCATCTTCCACGTATCCCAATCCTTATACACGGATGTCCAGCGGGGCGTAGCCCATCAAGCGGCTCCCGTCCATAAAATCCACCACCGAGTCGACCCGGCGGGTTTCCACCGTAAAAGGCTGCACCCGATACCCGAGTGCCGCCAGTCTCTCTTCCAGCTGTGTCACCGCACCGCGGAAAAAACCAGCCATCCGTTCCTCCGCCGTGACCAGTTTTCCACCTAACCCGCCCGGCCCCCCAAAGTCGAGGCAGATCCAGAATTCGCCGAAAGCCGTCGACCGGCAGCGCAGAACCAGCCGGGCACCCGGATCGGACTTTTCTTCCCGTCCACCGGTCAGGAGGAATACGTCGCCCTGCAGCCGTTCCCCGGCGTTTAAGGCCAGTGCCTGGACCGATTCCTGTCCGGCCCGGCACCGCGCCCGGTTCAGCTGTTCCTGCGCCTCAGGTTCGGCGTCCGGCCGCCCCAGAAGGTAGGCCAAGATTCTGGCCAGTGCCCCCGTGGACGAGCCGGCATCCAACGTCTGCAACCAGATCAGGACCGGCCATGGGACCTGACGCCCGGCCTGGGGGAGTTCGCGGCCCTGCGCAAGGATGCGCAGCACCGACTCCGGGTCCACCGGGAGTCTCCACCGCATCAGTTCCCGGATGACCCGCTCGGTATCTTCACCAACCGGCAAGCCCAGAGCCCGCACCAGGTCGGCCGCGTCCGCCTCGCCCCGTCCGGACTGCCCCGGGGAGATGTGACGGACCGTAATCTGATCGGCACCTACCTTTTCGACCAGGGCCCAGAAGTGCTCCCCGGAACGGGTGGGAAGCACCCCGGTCGCGCGGTGGAGACGGCCGCCGAGACTGACAATGCCCCCGTTGATTCCCGGCTCCACCAGCTGCAGGCGGACCACCTGCCCCGGGGCCAAGTCCCGGAGCAGATACAGCCCGCCGCCGGCCAACATCGGTTGCACCGGCTTTATCATTCGGACCACCTATCTTAGCTGTCTTTCTCGGTTATTCTCGCCAAAGCCTGGAAATTCCTTTAGATCACCTTTTTAAAAACATTTTGGGATTACAGGACATATAAGCGGGAAGGCTAAAACAAATCCCTGTAAAGGAGTGGGGCGACGTTGAAAGGTGACATGACCAGTAAAGCGGTAATGGGACTCGGCGTCGGTGCTTCCAGCCTCGGACGTCTGATCGGCGGCCGCATGGGAGCCTTGATACTGGGGTTTGGACTGGCGCACATCTTCCTGGGCGCCCTGGACAAGTGGCGCCCGAGTGTCCGGTTCTAGGCCGGGGCCCGGCCCACTCCGGGCCCGGCCCTTGAGTTTTTCTCAGGCTGGCTGTTCAATTAGCTAAAACACCCGGCGCTGAGGTCGTGGTGCAAATCGGTTCGAGACCCGTCGGCTCCCCAAATAAAAAACCCCGGGACGGCACACCCGGAGGTTCTAATGTCTCTGGAGCTGGTGGTCGGATTTGAACCGACGGCCTGCTGATTACGAATCAGCTGCTCTGCCACTGAGCTACACCAGCCGGCGAAGAGTGTGATGCCGCTAATAATTGTAGCCAGAATCTCCGCCGTTGTCAAGGTGACCGGACATACTGCGTGCGGCCCGGGGCACAATAAGTGGCGAACGAGGTGAAAACCGGTGTACCGCCCGTTATCGTCCAGCTACTTTTTAGCACTCTACAGTCCTAACTGCTAAAAAGGGGGACTGTCCCCCTTTTTAGCAGTCTCCCGTATTGAGTGCTAAAAAGTAACCTGTCCCTTTATTTGGGCCCCTTATTTGAGGAGTTGGATGATCTTGCGGCCCCGGAGCGTCAACTCCCACGCCACGCTGTCGCCTACTACCAGGCCCATTCGGGAAAGAGTCTCCAGTTCACGGCGGACCACAAACTCCCGGGGAATGTCCCGAAAACCGGCTGGAATCCGGGCAAAATCGGCCGGATCCAGCTGGATACCGTAGGCCAAGTCGCCCTCGTCGGCCGGTCCGACCAGATCCAGAAACAGCAGGATTTCCACCTGCCTGGGATTCGGGTGGGCGTCCGCAACCAGGGGACTGTCCTCTTTTTGCCCCGGCGGCCGTCCCGTCTTGCCGTTATCCGCTTTCACAGCCCCACCTCCACGGCTAACGCACCACGATGTTAACCAGCTTGCCCGGGACCGGAATTACCTTCTTGATCTCTTTGCCGGCGACCAGTTCCCTTATCCGGGACTGGGCCAGCACGGTTTCTTCCATCTCGGCCGGGGTGATGCCGGACGGTACGGTGATCCGGTCACGGACCCGGCCGTTGATCTGGACCACGATCTCAATCCGGTCTTCGACCAGCAGTTCCGGGTCGTATTCCGGCCAGGGCTCCCGGTGAATGCTCGTGGCGTGACCGCAACGGGCCCACAACTCATCGCTCAGGTAAGGCGCGAACGGAGCCAATAACAAGAGCAGCTTTTCCACGGCCTCCCGCATTACGGCCGGGTCGCGATTCACCGCCGGCACGCGGTCGCGGAAATGGTGCATCCCGTTCACCATTTCCATGGCGGCACTGATCGCCGTGTTGAAGTTGAGACGGGCCTCAATATCCCCGGTGACCTTTTTAATGGTCTGGTGGGTCAACCGGCGCATGCTCCGGTTCACCCCGACCAGGTGGTCAGGTGGCCGGGGCGGGGCCTCTTGAATGTCCTCCAGAACCGAGGTGACCAGCCGCCAGACCCGCTGCAGAAACCGGTAGCAGCCTTCCACGCCCTGATCCGACCACTCCAGGTCCCGTTCGGGCGGCGCCGCGAACAGGACGAACAGCCTGGTGGTATCGGCCCCGTAGCGGCCCAGGATTTCCTCGGGGCTGACCACGTTGCCCTTGGACTTCGACATTTTGGCGCCGTCCTTTAGGACCATGCCCTGGGTCAACAGGTTGGTGAACGGTTCCTGCACCTTCACCAGCCCGGCGTCATACAAAAACTTGGTGAAAAAACGGGAGTACAGCAGGTGCAGGATGGCGTGCTCCACCCCGCCGATGTACTGATCCACCGGCAGCCAGCGGTCGACCCGCGCCAGGCTCCAGGGTCCGCCGTCTTCCCGGGGGCTGGTGAAACGAAAATAGTACCAGGACGAACACATGAAAGTGTCCATGGTATCGGTCTCCCGCCGCGCTTGTCCCCCACAGGTCGGGCAGGTGGTATGAACGAATTCCGGCAGTTCGGTCAGCGGCGACTTCCCGGTCGGCTGGAAAGCAACGTCCTCGGGCAGGAGCACCGGCAGCTCGGCTTTGGGCACGGGCACCGTCCCGCAACCGTCACAGTATACGATCGGAATCGGCGCCCCCCAATAACGCTGCCGGGAAATAAGCCAATCCCGCAGCCGGTACTGCACCTGAAACCGACCTGCGCCACGAGCTTCCAGGTGTCGGGTGATCCCGGCGATGGCCTCCAGGTTGGGCAGCCCGTTGAAATCACCGGTGTTGACCAGGCGTCCCGGTCCGGTATAGGCCTCCGGCATGGTATCACCGTCCAGCGGCTCACCGTCCGGCTGGATGACCACCCGGACCGGCAGACCGTACTTCCGGGCGAACTCAAAGTCGCGCTGGTCGTGGGCCGGCACGCCCATTACACAGCCGGTGCCGTACTCCATCAACACGTAGTTGGCGATGAAGATCGGCACTTCCTCACCGTTTAGGGGGTTAACACAGTAAGCGCCGGTGAAGATGCCTTCCTTTTCGTGCTCGCCGGCCGTGCGGTCCAGTTCACTCAGATTCCGCGCTCTTGCGATGAAAGCGTCCACCTCCGAGCGCCGTTCCGGGACGGTCACCCGCAGGCAAAGGGGGTGTTCCGGGGCAATGGTCATGTAAGTCACCCCACCGAGCGTGTCCGGCCGGGTGGTAAACACCCGCATCTCCTCGTCCAGCCCCCGGATGGGGAAGCTGATCTCGGCGCCCTCGCTGCGCCCGATCCAGTTCTCCTGCATCACTTTTACTTTCTCCGGCCAGCCGGGCAGCTTCTTCAAATCCTGCAACAGGCGTTCGGCGTACGCCGTGATCCGGAAAAACCACTGCTCCAGTTCACGCCGTTCGACAGCGGTCTTGCAGCGCTCACAGGCTTCGGTCACCACCTGCTCGTTGGCGAGCACCGTCGCGCATGAGGGGCACCAGTTGACCGGCGCCTTGCCCTTGTAAGCCAGGCCCTGGTAGTACAACTGCAAAAAAAGCCACTGCGTCCAGCGGTAATAACCCGGGTGACAGGTGGCGAACTCGCGCCGCCAGTCGTAACTCCCACCCATGAGTTTCAACTGGTCCCGCATGGTGTTGATGTTGTCCCGGGTCCACCGGGCCGGGGGCACGCCGTGCTGGATGGCCGCGTTCTCGGCCGGGAGACCGAAAGCGTCCCAACCCATGGGGTGCAGGACATCGTAACCACGCATAGTCTTAAACCGGGCGACCACGTCGCCGATGGCGTAGTTGCGTACGTGTCCCATGTGCAAATGGCCGGACGGATAAGGAAACATCTCGAGGCAGTAGTACTTCGGACGGTCGGAGAAGTCAGGGACGTGATAAACGCCGTCCCGTTCCCATCTCCCGCGCCATTTCTCTTCGATCTCGGAAAAAGCATATTTCTCTTCCACAACGGACCTCCGTCCAGAAAAACAGGATTCAGGAGCTTCGAAATTCAGAAGTATTAATAATGCTCATTTTCTGGAGAGGCTTTCCTTTTTCCTGTTTCTCCATTCTGAATTCTGGCCACTGTATTCTCCTAAATTATTAAAGCCCCCACCCATTGGATGAGAGGCTTCAACGTCAATCAATAATGGTGGAGCTGGCGGGGATTGAACCC
>JACUUW010000234.1 GCA_014859075.1 Desulforudis sp. | reverse complement strand
GTTAGGAAGGAGAGAAGGACGTGACGTTGTTGCCGAACATAGGAATTCCCGAGGTTGTTTTCGGCAATATAAAAATGCATAGAACGGCAGCCATTTTGTGCAGAAGCTTGCCAGCCACAATTTAACTTTATTCCGTCTGGTCCGCTTACCACCGCTTTGTCATTATCCACCTCCGGCCTCGGCCGTCAAGGGCTTTTAGGGCTAACGCCTCCGCTTCGCGCGGACCCTTGACCGCCTTCGGCCTCCGGTGCTGAAGCAGTAATCAAGCGGTTGTAAGCTCCAACTTGTTTTGACCCGTGCCAGCCAAGGCCCGTCGTAGACGATAGCTTTCTCCGGTGAAGGCCAGGATGTGAGCGTGATGCACCAAGCGATCTACCAGAGCGGCCGTCAGCCGGGTGTCACCGAACACCGAGGTCCACTGTCCGAATTCCAGGTTGGAGGTGACAATGACGCTACGGCGTTCGTAGCAGTCGGCAATTACATTGAAGAAGAGTTCCGCGCCATCCCGGTGCAAGGGAACAAAACCGACCTCGTCCAGGATCAACAGCTCACATCGCCGCAGTTCCCGCATGTACCGGGCCAAGGTGTCGTTTTTGTGTTTCTCCAGCAGGGTGTTGGCCAAGTCAACCGCCCGAAAGAAACGCACGCTGGTTCCCTGCAAGCAGGCTTTCACACCCAGGGCGGTGGCCAGGTGGGTTTTACCCGTACCGACGGCACCGAGCATCAGCACGTTCTGCTTTTTCTCCAGGAAAAGCAGGTCCGTCAGAGCGGCAACACTGGTGGATTCCGGAACGGTGACTGTCTGGAAATCAAAGTCCTCCAGCGTCTTAAGGTTGATGAAGGACGCTTTCTTCAGAAGCCTTTTGATCCGGTTCTGCCGACGCATCTCCAACTCGGCGCCGAGTACCGCGGTCAGATACTGGTGCCGGTCCTGAAACTCAAATTGGTCATAAACCCGGGGCACATTACCCAACTTCAACTCCTTGCAGTAGGCTTTAAGCAGGTCTGAGGCCACCGGTGCCACCTCCCCTGGTTAGTCGGTCGTAAACACTGATGTCGGGAGCATAGTCTACTACGGCAGCCGGAGTATAGGAGTCGGGTAAGGCCTCTGGAAGCTGCCGGTGGGTCTGACGGTACAGCAGGTGCCGAACGCCTCCGGCATCGTGTTCGATGCCTTCGCGGGTGGCGGCCGCCACCGCGCCGGCGATTTGCTCAATGGTGTACCCGGATTTCAGTAACCCGCTAACCAGTTCGATACGTTGCCGGCGCACGCTCCCTTCCCGGTTGAGGAGGTAATCCTGCAAGTCCTGGGGTAGGTAATTCAGGTAGGACGAGTACTCCAGCGCCCTTGGTTTGCGCCGATAGAGATCCAAGTGACTCAACCAGTCAATGGGTGTTTCCTGGGCACTGTAAGGTCGCCCGTACCGGCCAAGGAGTTTCAGTTCCTCGTTCAGGATTTCGAGCCGGTCCCAGTAGACCTTGAGGATGAGCCGCTCTCCCGGATACGCCCGGGGCACGTCGTAGTTATGGTCAGCAAACCGAATACGGGCGTACTTGTCCACGGTGGCCGTAGAGATCCGCACGACTTCGAAAGGTGTTCCGGGCAGGGCCAGGAGTTCGGCCCGCTCCGCAGCCCACAATCGGGCGATGTTTTGGCCTTTCTCGTAGTGCAGCCGCTGCAAGTCCGCTTCGGCTTTCTGCAGCAGTTCGGCATTGAGCTGTTCCCAATCCCGGAACACGGGGTACGGTACGAACCAGTTGCGCCGGGTGAAACCGACCTTGTTTTCCACGTGTCCTTTTTCGTTACCGCAGCCGGTATTGCAGAAAACGGGTTCAAAGCGGTAGTGCAGACAGAACCGTGCAAACACCCCGGTTAGTTTTCGATCACCTCCTTGTAGGACTTTGGTTACGGCTGCCGGCAGGTTGTCCAGCCAGATTTTGCGGGGAACTGCACCGATGTGCCCGAAAAGCCGCTTCAATGCTTCCAGGAAACACTCGGCGTTTTCAGACGGAACGGCAAAGGGAAACCCGGCATTACTGAAAGGGAAGGACAGTATCAGGCATTTGATTTCTCTAACCTTGCCGTCATCAACCACCTTGACGGTGGCAAAGTCAGCCTGAGCCTCTCCGCCGGGGTGCTCCAGTCTGGCATATCGTTCTTGTTTTTCGGTCTTTAGTGCACGCTTGCGCTGAGCCACATACCCACGGACAGTACGTTCGTTCCCCGTGAACCCGTAGTCGGCTACCAAGCGATCGTAGATCCGTTTGGCCGTATGCCGATATTTCCTTGGCTCTCGCATGCTTTCCAGCAGCCAGGTGTCCACGATCTCTTCAAAGGGGCCCATAACCGGCCGTTTCCTGTCCCTTTGTTGCTCAAGGGGAGCGTTCCAGTCCTCCCGGTCTGCGTATTTCTTAGCTGTGCGCCAGTCGATGTCAACGATCCTGGCGATTTCGGAGATCTGCTTGCCTTCCCTGTCTCGCAAATGTTTGATATACTGGATCTGAGCCATTGTCAGCAATTCCTTTCGCACCTCCTGCTCGTATGCACACACACGACAGAAGGTATTTGTTTTTGG
This sequence comes from Desulforudis sp., assembly GCA_014859075.1. Classification (GTDB taxonomy): domain Bacteria; phylum Bacillota; class Desulfotomaculia; order Desulfotomaculales; family Desulforudaceae; genus Desulfopertinax. The sequence continues at coordinate 46 of JACUUW010000234.1, read as the reverse complement.
GATGGCTGGCAAGGCTCCATTTTTTACCCTTAGGGGTTCTGTATTT
>JACUUW010000233.1 GCA_014859075.1 Desulforudis sp. | reverse complement strand
GTCGCAGCAGTCTTGCCGGTCGTTCGGATCCTTTTTCCCTACCTCAGCCAAAACCTTGAAGCCAAGTTCAGTCGCCAGCGAGATAGCTTTCCGCCGTATTTCCAGGTCCAGAAAGAGCGTGCCGTCTGAAACCTCCACGGCTGTAAAGCCCAGTTTTTTGGCCGTCTGCAAGAAAGGAAGCAGCCTGCCTTGTGCGATGGCCACCTCCAGAAAGGTGCCTCCGGGGTAGATATCAACGCCATAGCGTCGGACCAGGTTGATCTTCTTCTGGAGGATTCCATCCGGGTACAGGGCGGAGGTGCCGAAACCCAGCTTCACCAAATCCACGTGGTCACCGGCGATATCCAGGAAATCTTCGGTCTCACCCAGCCCCAGTCCTTTGTCCAACACCATGGACAGGCCCTTCCTCCTGGGTTTCTTGCTCCGGCCCGTCAGGGGGAAAGCTACCATCTCGCGCCAGTTCCCCATTTTGCCAGCTCCTTTCGCGATAAATCCCGGCGGTATTTCTCGGGTAGCGGTCCCGGCCAGCCTTTTGCGATGTTTGGGTGTAATGTATGCGGCATACTGGCAACTTGTTACAATAGCGGCGTAGGCTGGAGAGTCTACTTCAGGCGTTCTATCTTGATGAAGATGAAAACAATAACGGCTGTCGCCAGAGCACCAGCCCCGACGACCCAGCTCATGGCTTTAATTCCCAGAGGCAACAGCAAGGCGAAGACTGCCGGGCCGCCGGCGACCCCCAAAAACCGGACGCCGCCGTAAAGCGAGGTGATGATGCCACGCTTGGTCAGATCCACGCTACTGGTGATCAGGGTGGTGAGGCAGGGGAGCATCAGGCCGACGCCGATTCCGATGAAGGACACGGCCGTGAAAAACAGGTAGGTGTTTTCGGAGACCGGCATGACCGTCAGGGCCGCAGTTATCAGCACAAGGCCGGTCACGATGAGGAACTTCATCAGGTGTAGTTTTCTCTTGATGACCAGGCCGGTGACATAGGAAGTGACCGACATGAACAGTACCGGAATGGCCAGCGCCAACCCCTTGACGATCAGGGACAGGTGGTACCGCTGCTCCAGGTGTTCGGAGAGGAAGAACAGGATGCCGAACAGGACGAACAGGGCCAGTGAACCGGCCAGGAAAGTGCACAGGAGCAGGGCGGTCTTCGTGGCCAAAACATTCTTCACGGACTCGAAGTACGCGGCCGGCGCCGGCGGTTCCTTCCGGTTATGCGACTCCTTAACCAGAAGCCACATGGCCACCGCGGAGAGGGCGGTCAGACCGGGGAAAACAAAAAAGGGGGCAAACCAGATAATCAACCCCACGGCCGCCCCGAGCACCGGGCTGACCACCTTGCCGAAACCGTTGGCCGCCTCAATCACGCCTAGGGCCCGGCCCCTTATTTGCCCGGTAAACAAGTCGCTGGTGAGGGTCATGGCGATAGGCGCCGTTCCGGCGGCGCCGACGCCCTGGAGTATCCGCCCGGCGATGATAACGGCATAGGTCGGCCCGATGTCGAGCAGGGCGGCGCCCCCGGCGACGAGCCCCCCGATGCCGTACAGTGTCAGCGCCGGAATGATGACGATTTTGCGTCCGAAGTAGTCGGCGGCCAGACCGGCGAAGGGTATTGCCAGTCCAGCTGGAACGGAGAACAGGGTGATCACGAGGCTGGCTTGGAGGGATGTAATATCCAGGGTGCGCTGCATTGTCGGCAGGATCGGAATCAACATCGAATTGCCCAGCACCATGACAAAAGGCACGGTACTGAGCCCGGCTAGCATGATTTTGTGCTTGCTGTCCATCCGAAACCTCCCGGCGGTTAGTCTGTCTCGGGCTGTTTAGCCATATACCCGCGCCGCCCGGCATATAGAGTGCAAACGGCACTAATCGGAGGTCAGACCGTATGGACAAAATTGCCATGGGGATGGCGGCGGTCCGTTTTCTATCGGCGACGATTGAGTTCTCCGCGGCGATGTTGATGCTCTATTTCGGCCGGGTCGAGACCGCTTTCAAGATCAACGCCGCCCTGGCCCTGGTCGGGCCGACCATCCTCCTGGTGGTCACCAGTCTGGGTCTGATCGGGCTGGCGGGCAAACTCTCACCAGTAGGTATGGTCTACATCGCGGCCGGCGTGGGCTTGATCTTTCTGGGCCTGAGAAATCTCTGAAAATTTTAACTTGACAGTTGCCGTGATCCGGGTTAATCTGTTAAAGATCAAGCCACCTTTAAATCGGTCCGAGAGACTGGTAAGGTAACATAGGGCGACCCGGAACCGGGGTAGACTATGCCTACTTGCCAAACGGTGGCAAGTAGGTTTTTTGGTGCAGGTGAGACTATGGAGCTGCGAGAGAAGGCGACCATTCTCGACCGGGATGGTATCCGCCGCGCCCTGACCCGGATCGCGCACGAGATCATCGAGCGGAACAAAGGGGTGGAGGACGTCGTCCTGATCGGCATCAGGCGGCGGGGAGTGCCGCTGGCCCTGCGGTTGGCCGAGCAGATCCAGGCCATCGAAGGCAGCGCCGTCCCGGTGGGGTTCCTGGACATCACCCTGTACCGTGACGATCTGACCCAACTTGACTACCACCCGCAGCTCTACCGCACGGAGGTTTCATTCCCGGTCACCGACCGTA
>JACUUW010000020.1 GCA_014859075.1 Desulforudis sp. | reverse complement strand
CACGGTCAGCGGTGAAGCGTTCACGTTCACCCGCCTGATTTCATTGCGTCCCTTGTTGGTGGCGTACACTGTTTCAATGGTGCGGCACATAAACTCGACATCGCTCACCGGATGTTCGCCGTAGACCACGATCAACCGTTTGTGTCCCTGCGCGGTCAACACCCCAACCTCTTGCGCCAGTTCCTCCAGGGAAAACGTCCGCCTGGCCACCGCCCGGTTGGTGTGGCGGAAGCCGCAGTAGGAACAGTTGTTGACGCACGGGCTGGAAACGTAGAGGGGAGCGAACAGCACAATCCGGTTGCCATACACCTGCTCCTTGATCCAGCGGGCGGTGACGAACGTCTGTTCCAGGAGTTCGGGGTCTTTATTGTTGAGCAAAACGGCGGCCTCGGTCGGTGCCAGACCTTTCAACACCCGCGCCCCAGCCAGCACTTCCGCCACTTCGGCGGTCTCCGGCCGGGCCTTGCGCCGCAAAATCCGAAAGATCTCGGCCTCGTCAATGAAATCCACCCGGCGTTCCGTTTCCTGGTAGTCATTGATCATCGCCAGGCGCCGCGCCCGCCAGGACAGTTCCTCAAGGCTCAACACCACCGCTTCCCCCTCCTGACCCGGGGCCGCCGGCGGTCGTCCGGTTCCGGCCCGACCACGGCGACGCCCGGCGTCGTCAGTTTCTCCGGACGGATTATAGAATCCAGTTTCCGCCGGTTCACTCCCCACTGCACTCTCCACGATCATATCACAGATTCAGTCCCCGCCGGGACACGGCCGGACCGGTGGTCCTGCTAGATACCTACTCAAGTCCGGATCCATTAATTCCGGTCGAGTTGCGCTTTTGGCCGGAACTTCCAGCTTCCGGCAAGGGCCTCCTCGCCCCTCCCCCGTTACTCTGTGCGGATCTGTATCAAACCCAGAATCCGTTCAACCACTGGTCGAAGACGCGGGCGCCACTACTTCGGCCCGGGCGACCGCCGGGCTGCCGTGCATCTCGCGACTGAGAACGCCACCGTCGATGGAAATGAGGCACAGCATCGTGAAACACATCATCAACGTGTTACCACGTTCCGCCGGGAAACCATCCCATCGTAGAATAACCCGCACCCGGAATCATCAGCATCACGAACGCGGACGCCATCAGAACGAAACCGGTATCGGCCCAACTGATCGCTTCCTCGCCGGCCGGCGCCGGCCCGGGGATTGACGCCAGGGCCAGGGTAAGCGGTATTATCACCCGCCGGCGCAGTCTACTCAACAAACCGTTTACAGTCATCTTGAGTCACTCCTTCTCCGAATATCCGGGACCGTCCCGGGAAAGGCCCTTTGTCTAAACGGTCCGCCAAAAAAGACACCCCGGGGGAGTTACGTCCCGCCGGGGCGTCATTGCCCGCTTTGGTGGCTAAATGGCCGCGTCACCGGATTCACCTGTCCTGATCCTCACCGCCGTCTCCACCGGGTAGATGAAGATCTTGCCGTCTCCGACTTCGCCCGTCCGGGCCACGGTGGTAATGGTGTCCATCACCTGGTCCACCAGGGCTTCCTGGACCACCACTTCGATTTTCACCTTGGGTAATAACTTTATGAATTCAGTCCCTCGATAGATCTCGCGCTGCCCATGCTGCAAGCCGCAGCCCAGCACATCGGTGACGGTCATCCCCTTGATCCCGAACTTGCCCAGCGCCTGCTTCACTTCTTCGAACCTGCCGGGTCTGATTACCGCTTCGATCTTCTTCATTCGACTTCGCCTCCTTTCCCGCGAAAGTGCAGGTGCCGGCTGCCCGCAAAACCTTCCAAAAAAATAGATGGACGCCCGCTTTTCAAGGGCGTCCCAGGCCTGGTGATACAACAATGTATCGTCGCTTATGCTGTTGCAGTCATTCTAATCCCGGTTCGGCACGGTGTCAACAATTTTTTTCAATTGAAGTATGTATACAATCGCTTATTGCCACGGAACCGACTTTTTCCAGGTATTTCCCGGTCTGGTTGGATGTCAACCCGCCGTTTGTTTTCGTAAGATAGGGTGAACCGTAATAAGTTCATACAAACTCAAGGCAATGGCGCCACGAGTGATGAAGTCCACCGCAGGACTCCACCCGTGGCGTTTTTGTGTGTATTTGGAAAGGGTGAGAGACTGGAATGTGTGGTATCGCGGGCTGGATTGACTGGGAGCGGGACCTGCGTGAACAGCGCCCGGTGATCACCGAAATGACCGAAACCCTGGCCGCCCGGGGACCGGACGCCTCCGGCTTCTGGCTTTCGCGGCGGGCCGCCCTGGGTCACCGGCGGCTGATCGTGGTGGACCCCGAGGGCGGCGGCCAGCCGATGGTGCGGCGGCGGGGAGGGCACGAATACGTCCTGGTCTACAACGGAGAACTGTACAACACGCCCGATCTGCGCGCGCAGCTGGAACTTCGGGGACACGTCTTCCAGGGGCATTCGGACACCGAGGCGCTGTTGTTGTCATTCATGGAATGGGGGCCCGACTGCGTCGAGCGTTTAAACGGCATCTTCGCTTTCGCCGTGTGGAACGACCACGACCAACGCCTGTTTATGGCCCGGGACCGGTTCGGGGTGAAGCCGCTGTTCTACGCCGAGCGCGACGGCGCCTTCCTTTTCGGCTCGGAGCCCAAGGCCGTGCTGGCCCACCCGGCGGTGGAGCCGGAGGTCGACGCCGAGGGGCTGGCCGAAGTTTTCATGCTCGGTCCGGCGCGGACGCCCGGGCACGGCGTCTTTCGCGGCTTGGCCGAACTGCGCCCGGGTCACCGCCTGTTCTTTGAACGCGGCGGCCTCCGCGTCCAGCGCTACTGGCAGTTGGTGAGCCGGCCGCACACCGACGACCTGTCGACCACCGCGTCCAGGGTGCGGGAACTGCTGCAGGACTCCGTGGAGCGGCAGCTGGTGGCCGACGTGCCGGTCTGCACCCTGTTGTCGGGGGGGCTGGACTCGAGCGCGCTCACGGCCTTCACCATCAAGGCTTTTGAACGAAGCGGCCGCGGACCGGTGCATACCTACTCCATTGACTACAAGGACAACGAGCGGTTCTTCCGCCCGAACGACTTCCAGCCGGACGCCGACAGCGTCTGGGTCGACCGGGTGTCGGGATGGCTGGGCACCGTGCACCACCCGGTGTGGGTGGACACCCCGGACATCATCGATACCCTGGAGGCGGGCGTCCGGGCCCGCGACCTGCCCGGCATGGTCGACATCGACACTTCCCTGTACCTCTTCTGCCGGGAGATCAAGAAACGGTTTACGGTGGCCCTGTCGGGCGAGTGCGCCGATGAAGTGTTCGGCGGTTACCCCTGGTTTCACCGGGAGGCGGACCTGAACGCGGGCACCTTTCCGTGGTCAAAGGCCATCCGGGAGCGGGTGCGGCTCCTCACCCCGGAACTCACCGATCCGATGCGCCCGGAGGATTATGTGGCCGACCGGTACCATGACACACTGGCCGAGGTGCCCCGCCTGCCGGGCGAGTCGCCCGTGGAGGTCCGCCGGCGCGAGATGTTCTACCTGAACATCCTGTGGTTCATGACCACGCTCCTCGACCGTAAGGACCGGATGAGCATGGCCTGCGGCCTGGAAGTCCGGGTGCCCTTCTGCGACCACCGGCTGGTCGAGTACGTCTGGAACATCCCCTGGGCGATGAAGACCTGGGGCGGGCGGGAAAAGGGCATCCTGCGCCTCGCTTTGCACGGCGTTTTGCCCGCAGCCGTACTGGGGCGGCGGAAAAGTCCGTACCCGAAAACACACCACCCGGCCTACCTGGAGGCCGTGCGCGCGAAACTCCGGCAGGTGTTGGACGACCCAGGCTCGCCGCTCGTACCGCTCCTGAACACCGGATTCGTGCGCGAGCTCGCCCGTACGGACGGGGCGTCCTTCGGCCTTACCTGGTTCGGGCAGTTGATGAGCGGCCCGCAGCTCTTCGCCTACCTGTGCCAAGTCGACGCCTGGCTGCGGGAGTACGAGGTAACCATCAAATAGCGGTTGTTCCGCCGGGCGGAGATCACCCCTTTCCTAAAAACTTTCTGCCTCTAGAGCCGGCAGTTGGACTTCCCAAATAAACCCCTCGTCAACTATTTCCACTTTTTGGTTTGTTGTCACCATATTCCTTGCCGTCACATATTCTGACATGAACCCAGGTAATTTTTAACTTTATGGAAAGAGGAGGGACCCATTAATGATGGTTGATTTGATAACTAAATTCAAGGAGCAGGTAGGCACTGAGGGACTAAAAGTGGCGGGACTGATTGTCGGCCTCTTGTTAGCTCTGGCTGGTTTGCTGTTGTTCCTCTTGGGACTGCTTCTTGGACTGATCAGCTTAGTAATATTCGGAATCCTACTTTTAATCGTTGGACTATTGATAGCCTTCCGCTGATCCGAGAGTTTCGATAGGTTTTGCGGATCCTTTTACCTGGATGACTTGGCCTTCAAGGCTCACCATCCAGGTTTTATTTGCTTACCAGGCGATCCTACCTTATCCGAGTAAGTGTCCTTATTATAGAAAAGACCCGAAACGGGGTGTCCGGTTCAGGTCAATTGCAACTGACTATCTCGGATTCTGACTTCTGAATCCTGAATTCTGTCCCTCTACTCCAGGACAAGCCCGAACTGTCCGGGATGATCGACCCGGCCACCACCGAAGGTAAGGCCGCGCTGTTCATCGACTTCGCTCAAAACCGCCTCACCATCTTCAATACCCAGATTCTCTGTGTCTTCTTCCGGGACCTCGTCACCTGGGACGACTTGGCGGAGCTAAACCGGGCCTGCACCGGCCTGGACTATACCAAGGAGGACCTGTGAGCGGCCACCAATCGGATCATCGACGCGACCCGGGAATTCAACCGGCGCGAAGGCCTGACCAGGGCCGACGACACCCTGCCCCCCGGCTGTTCCGGGAAAAGATCAACCAGGGCGAAAACAGAATCACCCGTGCCGAATTGGACCAAATGGTGGACGACTACTGCCGGCTGCGCGGCTGGTGAACCAGCGGAACCAACCCCGTTGTAATTAATTCCCATCCGCCGGACCGAACGGTACGGTCACTTTTCGTCCCCCCCCTCAGTAAAATGTACCAGAACGCGCCTAACGCTCGGCCGAATGGTGCGCTAAGAGTAGCGCTTCCCAGGCGCTCACCCTGGCGCATTTTTGTGATCCAAAGAGATTCTGCTGAGGGGGTTCTTCCATTGGGTAAAAGGACCGTAAAACACGTTTTCCCCGGCGGGAACACCTCGGTCGGCTTCTACTCCTATTACCACCACGTCATTGCTCCCGACGCCACCCGGATCTTCGTGCTCAAGGGCGGACCGGGCGTGGGCAAGTCGACTTTCATGCGCGCGATTGGGGACGAAATGCTGGTCCACGGGTTCCCCATCGAACATCACCATTGCTCGTCGGACAACAATTCGCTCGACGGGGTGGTCATCCCGGACCTCGGGGTGGCCCTGCTGGACGGAACGACGCCGCACATCGTCGATCCCAAGAACCCCGGCGCCGTGGACGAGATCATCCACCTCGGGGACTACTGGGACGAAGCAAAACTGCGGGCTAACAAAGAAAAAATCCTGGCCGCCCAGCGGCGGCTGGGGCGCCGGTTCGCCATCGCCTACAGCCAGTTGGCCGAGGCCAAAGTAATCCGGGACGAGATGGAAAGCTACGTGGCCGAAGCCATGGACTTCGCCAAGGTGAACAGACTTACCACCGAAGTGATTAAGGAGATCCTCGGCCAAACCCCCGGGCAGTATCAGGCCGAGCCCAAATCCAGACACCTCTTCTATTCGGCCATCTCCCCCAACGGGGTGGTGCACTACATCGGCAGCCTGCTGCCGGGCATCACGCAACTCCACCTGGTCAAGGGTCAGCCCGGCAGCGGACGCTCCACGCTGGTGGAGACGGTGGCCCGCGCCGCGCACGCCCGGGGGCTGGACACCGAGATCTACCACTGCGCCCTGGAGCCGCACAAGTTTGACCTGGTGGTGGTTCCGGCGGCCCGGGCGGCCGTCCTGAAGGATGTCGAAGAGGTCGGCTTCCAGCCCGGGTCCGTTCCCGGCGTGCGGGTAACCGTGTATAACCTTGACGTCCACCTCGACCGGACGTTGCTGCGACAGTACCAGGCCGAACTGGCGGGCGCGCGCGACCGCTTCACCGCCGCCCTGAACCGGGGGGTCCACCACATCAGGCAGTCCAAACTCGCCCACGACCACCTGGAAAGCTTCTACATCCCGGCCATGGACTTCGCCGCCGTCGAACAGAAGCGCAAGGAGGTAATGGAACGCATCCTCGGCTACGCCGCCGAGGCCGAACAGTGGCACACCCGGACGCAGGTGAAGGAGTCTTAGCAACGGGCTCGGGGAGGTGGGACTTTCGAGTTGCAGAAAGGCCCAACAAATGGTATGGTGGATGCAAGAAATCAAAAACTCACATAACCGGATGAAGGCTTCGGAAGAGACCCTGTTGATTTAGGGGCACCGAAGGTGCAACCGCCTATTTTCGGCGGGAAACTCTCAGGTAAAAGGACTGAAGCCGGACGGACCCCTGGAAAGCTTCCCGCTTCGACCGGGAACACCGACGGAGCAAACAGTTGCCTATCACAGAGGCAATCTCTCTCGGCGATTGTAATCTCTCAGGTTTTCAGACAGGGGCGGCACTTAGGTCAAATTGGTGCTGCCCTTTTTTATTTGTCTAGAGTTGCCGAGGCATTCGAAAACTGGAGAGAGCCACGGGAGGTTTTAGTATTGGATCAGGCCGATATTGCGGTGATCGGCGGCGGACCGGGCGGTTACGCCGCGGCGATCAGGGCCGCCCAGGCGGGCGCCGCGGTGGTGCTGGTGGAAAAGGATGCACCCGGTGGTACGTGCCTCAACAGGGGATGCATACCCACCAAAGCGCTTATCACCGCGGTCAGCGAAATAAGGATCGCTCAACGTGCGATGAACCGCGGCATTTTAGAAGGAACAGTCCGGCCTGACTTCGGCCGGATGATGACGGAAAAGAACAAAGCGGTCGAGAACTTGCGCCACGGCCTGTTAACGCTCCTGAAAAGAAACAAAGTGCACCTGGTGAACGCAACCGCCACGGTAAGAAACCCGGGTGAAGTACGGCTGTCTCTGCCCACCGGCGGGGAAAAGTCTTTTGTCGCCAAAAGTATCATTCTAGCCACAGGATCCGCAAGCGTCCGGCCTCAGGTGGAAGGGATAGACCTGCCGGGGGTAATGGACAGTGAAAGGATATTGAACCTTGAAAACCTTCCGGACAAGCTGTTGATTATCGGCGGCGGGGTAATCGGCCTGGAATTCGCCGGTATTTTTTCCAGTTTGGGTTGCCGGGTGGTAGTGGTGGAGATACTGCCCGCGGTACTTCCGGCGATGGACGCGGATATGTCCAGGCGGCTGCTGTCACTACTGAAGAGAACCGGCGTGGAAGTCTTCCTGCAGTCAAAACTGCACGCCATCAAGCAAGTCGGGCAAAAGCTGGCCGTAACCCTGGAACGTGAGAAGACCGGGGATACAGTAACAATCGGTGAGATCGACGTTGTGCTGGCCGCCGCGGGCCGGGTGCCTTCCACCCACGGTGTGGATACAAAAGCCCTGGGGCTGAAAATGACCGGCCGGGCCGTCAGCGTAAATGAAAAGATGGAAACCAACATCCCGGGCGTTTACGCCGTGGGAGACTGTACGGGAGGGCCGATGCTGGCCCACGCGGCCACGGTCCAAGGAGCGGCGGCGGCCGAAAACGCCCTGGGAGGCCTCAAGAGGGTGGATTTAAGCGCGGTCCCGGGGTGTGTGTTTACTTATCCGGAAACGGCCGGCGTGGGACTGGGCGAAGATGAAGCAAAGCGTCAGGGCCGCAACGTGCTGGTCGGCAGGTTTCCATATTCGGCCCTGGGCAAGGCGGTGGCTCTGGGTGAAACGTCCGGATTGATCAAGCTGATTGCCGACCGGGAGACAGGCGTCCTTTTGGGCGGTCAGATTCTTGGCTACGCCGCCACCGAACTAATCGCCGAGGTCACCCTGGCCGTTAGAAACTCCCTGAAAGCGGCGGACGTTGCCGAAACGATCCACGCCCACCCCACGTTGGCGGAGGGCATTATGGAAGCCGCCCACGGCATTATCGGCAAACCTTTGCACATTGTTTCCTAGCGAATTGAAGGGGGGTCGGCATGGAGAGCGACAAGAGCGCACTCAAACAAACTCCGCTGTACGGGATACACCTCAACCACGGCGCCAGAATGGTCCCCTTCGCCGGCTGGATAATGCCCGTACAGTACAGCGGGATACTGGAAGAACACAAAGCGGTACGCACCGCCGCCGGCCTCTTCGACGTGTCGCACATGGGCGAGATATGGATAGAGGGAACGGGGGCCCTGGAGGTTGTACAGCGGCTGATTACCAATGACGCCGCCGGGCTGAGTGAAAACCAGGCCATGTACTCACCCATGTGTTACCCGGACGGCGGAGTGGTGGACGACCTGCTGGTTTACAAGACGGCGCCCGACCGGTACCTCCTGGTGGTGAACGCCGGCAATCTCGACAAGGACCTGGTCTGGATAACCGAACGGGCGGGGCCGGCGGCCCGTATCACCGACCGTTCGGAAGAAACGGCGCAAATCGCGCTGCAGGGGCCGGCGTCCCTGGAAATACTGCGGCACCTGACCATAGCACCGCTGGAACAGCTCAAGTACTACTGGTTCTTGGAAGGTAAAGTAAACGGTGTTGATTGCCTTATTTCCCGGACCGGTTACACGGGCGAAGACGGCTTCGAGATCTATGCCGCCCCGGAAAAGGCGGCCGAGTTGTGGGAAAGCCTGCTGGAAGCGGGGCGGAACGCCGGGTTGAAGCCGGCCGGGCTGGGGGCCAGGGATACACTGCGTTTTGAAGCCGGCCTGCTCCTGTACGGAAACGAACTGTCACCCGAAATCACCCCGCTGGAGGCGGGGCTGAAATCCTTTGTGAAGCTGGAAAAGCACCACTTCATCGGCCGGGAGGCACTGCTGAAGCAGCAGGAGCAGGGGCCGGCCAAGAAACTGGTAGGGTTTGAAATGCTGGAAAGGGGCATCCCGCGCAGCGGCTACCCCCTGAAAGACCAAAGCGGAGAAAAGATCGGTTGGGTTTCTTCGGGCACTTTCGCGCCGACTTTGGAGAAAAACCTGGGCCTGGGGTTCGTCAGCAGCGGGCATGCGGCTCCGGGCACACTCATCTTTGTGGAGATCAGGGGCAAACTTGTCCAAGCCCAGGTGATCCCAAGACCTTTTTACAGGAAACACCCATGCCGCTGAACTAGTTTGACTTGCCGGAGACCCGCACGGGCGATGTCCCCGGCCGCGAAGGGGATACCGCCCCCGCAAGCGGGCGACATTGATGGGTGTGCACTTCACCGGCAGAATAAGAACAGACGACAGGACGGGAGGCTATTCATGTGCAAGTACCTGATGATCTGAAGTATTCCAAGGAACACGAGTGGGTCCGGACAAAGGCGGACGGGGCTGTCACGGTAGGCATTACGGACTACGCCCAGGACGCCATGGGGGACATCGTTTTTGTTGAGCTGCCCCGGATCGGGGACAGTTTTGCCGCCGGCGAACCGTTTTGCACCCTGGAGTCGGTGAAGGCCGTGTCCGAATGTTACATGCCGGCGGGCGGCAAGATCACGGCGGTGAACGAAAGCCTGCTGGATTCACCGGAGCTGGTGAACCAGGACCCGTACGGCGCCGGCTGGCTGGTGGAAGTGGAACTGGACGACGCCGCGGAACCGGCCGCCCTGATGATCGCCGCCGAGTACGCACAGTATTTGGCCTCGCTGACCGAATAAGGAGGTGACCGGATGGCCGGATTCGTACCCCACACCGATGCGGACAGAGCGGCGATGCTGAAAGCCGTGGGTGCGGACCGCATGGACGACCTGTTTCGCGATGTACCCGGAGACATGCTTCTGCAACAGCCGCTGGACCTACCGGCCCCGCTGTCGGAAATGGAACTGGCGACGCACATGCGACTGCTGGCCGCTCAAAACAAGCCTGCCGCCGAGGAATACTCGTGTTTTTTGGGTGCGGGCACCTATGACCACTACGTACCCAGCGTTGTCCAGCACCTGGTGCAGAGGTCCGAGTTCTATACGGCCTACACGCCATACCAGCCCGAAATCAGCCAGGGCACCCTGCAGGCCGTTTTCGAGTTCCAGAGCATGATTTGCGAATTGACCGGTATGGAGGCGGCGAACGCCTCTATGTACGACGGCGCCACGGCCACCGCCGAGGGCGCGGTCATGGCCTGCCGGGTCACCGGGAAGAATAAAATCCTGGTTTCCGCCGCCCTGCATCCCGAATACCGGCAAGTGCTCAACACCTACACCGCGGGTCTGTCCGTGACCGTGGAAGAGATCCCCGCCCCGCAGGGCCGGACCGCACTGGAAACCCTGGAACGGAATCTCGGCCCGGATGTGGGTTGCGTGGTTGTTCAGAATCCCAACTTCTTCGGGATTATCGAGGACGGCCCCATTCTGGGGGAAGTTGTGAATCAAAGCAAAGCTCTTTTCCTGGTCTGCGCCGACCCCGTTTCGCTGGGCCTTTTAAAGCCTCCGGGGGAATACGGTGCCGATATCGTCACCGGCGACGCGCAAGCAATGGGAAACAGCATGTTCTATGGTGGACCCCACGTCGGGTTCTTTGCCGTGACCGGCCGGTACGTGCGCAAAATGCCCGGGCGGGTCGTTGGCCGGACCACGGACGGTGAAGGAAAACGGGGGTTCGTGCTGACGTTGCAGGCGCGGGAGCAGCATATACGGCGCGAAAAAGCCACCTCCAACATTTGTTCCAACCAAGCGCTCTGTGCCTTGGCGGCCACCATTCATCTAAGCTACCTGGGCAAGAACGGCCTAAAAAAACTGGCGGAGCTCTGCCTGGCCAAAGCGCGCTACGCTTATCAGCAATTGGTGCGGCTGGATGGTGTTGAACCCGTTTTTGAAGGCTCCTTTTTCAAGGAATTCGTGATCAAACCCCGGCTCTCCCCGGCCAAAGTCAACAGCTACCTGCTGGAGCACGGCATCATCGGGGGGCTGGACCTGGGCCGCTTTTACCCGGAGCTGTCGGGCGGCATGCTGTTCTGCGTGACCGAAACCCGCAGCAGGCAAGAAATAGACTGCCTGGTGGGAAGAATGGGGGTCTGTAAATGACCAAACCGCTGATCTTTGAACTCGGTTCCCCCGGCCGCACCGCCGCCGGCCTGCCGGAGCCGGACGTACCCGTGACCAAGCCGGAAGAACTGCTGCCGTTCGGAATGCGGCGCGAAAGACAGGCCGAGCTGCCCGAGGTGTCGGAAGTGGACCTGGTGCGCCACTATACGCGCCTTTCCAGCCTGAATTACGGAGTGGATACGGGGTTTTACCCGCTGGGCTCCTGCACCATGAAATACAATCCCAAGGTTAACGAAGCCGCCGCCTCCCTGCCGGGATTCACGGGACTGCACCCGTATCAGCCCGAGGAACTGAGTCAGGGCGCCCTGAAGCTGATGTACCGGTTGGAAAGGTACCTCGGCGAAATCGCGGGCATGGACCGGTTCACCCTGCAACCCGCCGCCGGAGCGCACGGTGAATTGACCGGTCTGCTGATCATTCGCGCTTATCACGTGCAAAACGGGGAGACGCAAAGAAACAAGGTCCTGGTGCCGGACTCGGCCCACGGCACCAACCCGGCCACCGCCGCCATGTGCGGTTACGAAACGGTGCAGGTGAAATCCAACAGCCGCGGCGGCGTGGACCTGGACGACCTGTGGCGTCTCGCCGGGGCCGACACTGCGGCCATAATGTTGACCAATCCAAATACCCTGGGCATTTTTGACGAGAACATCAAACAGATTACGGACATAGTGCACGAAGCGGGAGGGCTGGCCTACTGCGACGGGGCCAACACGAACGCGATCATGGGCAAGGTCCGCCCCGGCGACATGGGGTTTGACGTGGTCCACTTGAACCTGCACAAGACCTTCGCCACCCCGCACGGCGGCGGCGGGCCCGGCTCGGGACCGGTGGGCGTGAAAGATTTTCTGACCCCCTTTCTGCCGCGGCCGCTCGTGGAATGCCGGGTGGACGAGGAAGCAGGGAAAACCTATTACCTGGATCACCGGGGCGGGCAGTCCATCGGCCGGGTGAAGGCCTTTTACGGCAATTTCGGCGTGATGGTCAAGGCTTACGCCTACATCAGAATGCTCGGCGCGGCGGGCCTGACCGAAGCCAGCGAGCACGCCGTGCTGAACGCCAACTACCTCAAGGAAAAACTGAGGGAGACCTATGTTCTGCCCTACGACCGCACCTGCATGCACGAGTTTGTGCTGAGCCCCCTGAAATCCGGGGAGCGGAAAGTGCGCACCCTGGATCTGGCCAAGCGGCTGATGGATTACGGTTACCATCCGCCGACCATCTACTTCCCGCTGATTGTCGAAGAAGCGCTGATGATCGAACCGACGGAAACGGAGAGCAAGGAAACCCTGGACGGGTTTGCGGCCGCCCTGCGGCAGATAGCGCGGGAAGCCCTGGAACAACCGGAGACCGTCACCGGCGCCCCGCATCGCACGCCGGTGAAAAGACTGGACGAAGTGACCGCGGCCCGGAAACCGGTGCTGCGCTACCAGCGGCAATCCTGACGCGGGACGCCCGGAGCACCCGGCCCGCGGACGAAGCAAGGCAGTGAAGACATGCAGACTTGCATTGAGGAAGACACGGGGAGACACGGGGGGGAGACACGGGGACGGTTCCGGTGTCTCGGACAAGTTACAGGGGGAAATGGAGACATGCGGTTAGACAGCGCGCTGATTCAGGAGGCTTGGGGAGTACGGGCCCGGAACTTCCCCCCTTCCGTTACCTTTCATCGTCCCGTGTCGACCTGGTCCGTAAGCGTGACCGGCGGCCAATGCGCCCTGCGGTGTGCCCACTGCGGCGGCCGCTTTCTGAAAAACATGCTGCCGTGGGCAAGCTTCAAACGCCGGGTGTCGGTAGTTGACCCGACCGGCCGGCCGGCGGCCACCAGCTGTCTCGTGAGTGGCGGCTGCGACCGGCACGGGCGGGTGCCCTTTCACGCTTACGTTGAGGAACTCCGGGCCCTCAAGCGCACCCGCGCCCTGCGCTTCAACTTCCACACCGGGCTGGCGGGCGAAAAGGAAGCGTTGCTGCTGCAAGGCCTGGCCGACAAAGTGTCCTTCGATTTCGTCGGGGACGACCTGACCATCAGGAACGTTCTAAGGCTGTCCAAATCGGTCGCGGACTACGCGGCCGCGTACCAAACGTTGCGCGCCCGCCTCCCCGTAGTCCCGCACATCTGCATCGGCCTCGACGGCGGCCGGATCAACGGGGAGTACCGGGCGCTGGAACTGTTGGTCGAACTGGGCGCCGACGCCCTGGTCTTCATCGTCTTCATGCCCGTCTCGGGCACCGCCCTGGCAGACCAGGCGCCCCCGCCCCTGGATGAAGTCGTGCACTTGTTGGCCCGCGCCCGTCTCCTTTTCCCGGACATCCCGCTGCACCTCGGCTGCATGCGCCCGGGCGGGCGGTACCGGCGGCGCTTGGACTACTGGGCGTTGCATTGCGGCCTCAACCACCTGGCCACGCCCTCCCGGGAGGCGGCGGCGGAAGCGGAAAGGCTCGGCCTCGAGGTAAACCACCGGAAAGAGTGTTGTGTGCTGTGATCAGAGTCTCCGCGGGCACGGCCCGGGTTCTGGGACTGAACAACATCAACTGCGCGATCGCCCCCACCACCGCCTACCTTCTTTTCGGCGGGGATTGCCCGCGGCGCTGCGGCTTCTGTGCGCGCTCCCGGGAAAGCACCTCCGGTGCCGACTTGTTGTCCCGGGTCACCTGGCCCCTCTATCCCGGCGGCGAAGTGATTGACCGCCTGGTCCGGGCCGGCGGCCGCGGGGACCTGGGCCGGGTGTGCCTGCAGGTGGTACACGACCGCACAGCCTGGAAGCGGGCCCGCCGCACACTGGAGACGATCGCCGGGCTTTGTCACGTGCCGGTGAGCGTCTCCTGCACCGCCGACACCCTCCGGGATATCCGGAACTGGTTCGACGCCGGAGCCCAGCGGTTCGGCCTGGCCCTGGACGCGGCCGCCGAAGAGGTCTTTCACGCGGTGAAGGGCGGCGGCTGGAACCGTACCCGGGCTCTGCTCCACGCGGCGGCGGACCAATGGCCCGGCAGCATCAGCACCCATTTGATTGTGGGCCTGGGCGAAACCGACCGGGACCTGGTGGCCAGGCTGCGGGAAATGACCGCGGCCGGGATCACGGTGGGATTGTTCGCCTTCACCCCGGTCAGGGGCACCAGGCTGCAGCACCACGGCCCGCCTCCTCTTTCCCGGTACCGAAGCCTCCAGGCCGCCCACTACTTGATCCGCCGCGGCGGCGGCACCGCCGCGGATGATTTCGCCTACGACGCGCGGGGCAACTTGGTGCACCTGGGTCTGCCGGCGGAGCAACTGGCGGCCGCACTGGCCGGGGGCGACGCGTTCCGCACCAGCGGCTGCCCGCTGTGCAACCGCCCCTTCTACAACGAGCGCCCGGGCAAGGAAATGTACAACTATCCCCGACCGCTGATCCAAGCGGAAACCGCCGCCGCCCTGCAGGCCCTGTTCGACATGCGCAAGGGAAGACAGGGGAGCGGAGCGGGGCCTGTAGCGGCGTCCCGGCAGGACGTGATCTTACCCTGGGGATCGGGGTTTGTAGCGGCGTCCCGGCGGGACGCCTTTGAGTTTGTCTTGAAACCTGCGTGAGATTCTTGGCCCCGACACGTCGGCGCTCAGAATGACGTGGTACCGGCGTTTGAATGTTAAGACAGGGAGATTGCCGCGTCGGCCCGATTTCATCGCAACCTTCTCGCAAACCCTCATGCTGGACAACCAGCACCACAAAGGATGAAAGCCGAGACGAACGGTGGGTCGGCAACACGGACAGTATACTTTCATAGCAAAGACGTGCTCGTACAGGGCCGGCGGATCGGGAAAACAAGCCCGGGAACGGCCCTTCCCGGGCTTTCAATACCACTCAGCGTCTGCCGCCACTGCTCACTTCAACCTGAATCTGAGTCTGAGTCTTAATCTATGTCCTCAGTCCTCAGTCCTCAGTCCTCAGTCTCAATCTGAATCTGAATATGAATCTGAATCTGAATCTGAATCTAACCTTACCTCGTTTGGTAGCACTGATAATCTATGTGCCGGTCGAGTACTCCCCGCGAAATGTCTATCCGCTGTATCTGGCTGGTGCCTTCCACAATCATGAGCTGCCGGACATCGCGGTAGAGCCGTTCCAGGGGGCAGTCCTGCATGTACCCGTAGCCGCCCATCAACTGCAGACTGTCCGAAACCACCCTGACTGCCATCTCGGTCGCGTAACACTTGGCAATCGACAGCATGCCCGCGTCTTCTCTGGTGTAATAACCCTGGTCAACCATCCATGAAGCCTGGTAAACCAGCAGGCGGGCGGCTTCTATCTGCATCGCCATATCGGCCATCATGAACTGGAGCGCCTCGAGGTCGCAGAGCCGTTTGCCGAACGCCCGGCGATTCCGCGTATACTCCACTGCGTATTGCATCGCCCCCTCTGCTATTCCCAGGCCTCTTGCTCCAACCGGACCCCTCAACGCATTCAGGGTGAGCATTGCAACCTTGAACCCTCCATTCTCCGTTCCCAACCGGTTACCTGCCGGAATACGGCAGTCATCCATCAGCAACGGCGTGGACGGAATGCCGTGCACCCCCATTTTCCTGTCCGCGCGGCCCACCGAGAAGCCAGGCGAGCTGACAGGGACTATAAAGGCGCTAACCCCTTTCACCCCTGCTTCCGGCTTCGTCTTGGCGAAGATGACCGCGAAATCCGCCACCGAGCCGCCCGAAATGAAGCACTTTTCACCGTTGAGAACATATCCATTCCCTTCGCGCACGGCGCTGGTGGAGATGGCCCCGGCATCGGAGCCGGCTCCGGGCTCAGTGAGGCCAAAGCAGCACCTGTACTCGCCGGAAGCTACCCGGCTCAAGTAGTGCGTCTTCTGCTCCTCATTGCCCGCGACGATTATCGGGTATACGGGCAGAGCAGTGAGAATGAGGATCAGTCCGCTGGCGGAATCATACTTGCAGAATTCCTCCACAGCCAGGGCCAGAGCCAGGCTGCCCGTGCCGCTGCCGCCGTACTGCCTGGGTATCACAAGGCCCAACAGTCCGA
>JACUUW010000301.1 GCA_014859075.1 Desulforudis sp. | reverse complement strand
TTCAATGTTCATCTTGAAGTTCTTGCAGAAGTTGTATAGGTCCGGTGCCTTTTCCGCAAATCCTTCCCCGATACCCCAGTACTCGCTGTCGTAAGCCCAGTACCCCTCCGGGTCGTCCAAAATCTTGATCTTGTAGTTGCGGAACATGGTGTGCGGCCGCCACGCCAGGAAAGCAATCGGCTGATGCTGCTTGAAGGCGTAGTCAACCTCGGCCATCATGGACGGCAGGCTGCCCCCGATCAACTCCAGGTCCAGTCCATAACCGTCGATGATTTCTTGAGATACCAGCATCATGCCGCAACCCGGTTCCAGGCCATAGAGTTTACCGTTGACCACATCCTCGTTTCCTTTAAGGTCGGCGATTGAATCAACCTCCACGTACTGCGGAACCGCCCAACCCAGGGGAGCATTCTCAAAAATGGCGCTGCCGAGCTCAAAGCTGTCACCATACCGGCTCAGGTAAGTGCCGTGAATCGAAGGCAACCAGATGCCGGGCCAGATATCGGTATCGCCTTGGGCCAGCGACAAAAACATGAAACCGATGTCGCCCTCCACAACTTCGACCTCGTATCCCTGCTCAACGGCAATTTGCCGGGTTACGGCCAGTACCGGATCCTCGTAGTCATACGGCGCCTTGCCGATCTTAACCACCGTGGCCTTGTCGGCGCCGTCACCCCCGCAGCCGGCCAGCAACACCAGGCCGAGGCCACAAAAAGCAATTACCATCAATAAAATTATTCGTTTCAATACTACAACCTCCCCGATTTGTTTTTCAGAACCCAACAGCCTATATGGCTAGGCTTTCGGCTTGCCACCCCTCCTTCCCGGAAGACCCCGTTTTATAACCTTTCGACATAGATATCCCATCTCCTCTTAACCTCTCCACGCCGGATTTGTAAGACATCCGCGGATCTACCGACCCGATAAGAATGGGTGATGTGAGGCGCGGGGCGACGATATCCTTCAAGGTCTCCCCCCGGGGTTCGCCACCACACCCCACAGACGCCGCCCGGTGTTCAAAGCCGTGTCGACCGGTGGGGTGACTGTCTCCTCCAGGTGCTGGGCCACGAACCATACCTCCACAAGATACTTAACCAACTAAACCACTTTCGCCCAATTCCCCCTTTGCTGCCATTTCCCTGCCCCAGTTGCCAAGAAGTTACAAGAAGCTCCACCGCCTTGATTTTATGTCAATCTCTAAATCCCTTGTGTTATAATGCAAGGAGGATTGGAACACCCCACGCGAGGAGGTCCACTATGCCCGAGCAAAAGAAGAAGCGGAGACTTAATTGGCTTCGCCTCTTCATTCTACTGGTTGCCCTGGGTGTTTTTCTGGGTGGCGGTTTGGCTTTCGGCATGGTTGTTGTTAGCTTGAAGGACCTCCCCACCTGGGATCCCGCCGCGATGCAGCCCAATAACGCCACTTTGATTTATGATGCTCACGGCAATCTGTTAACCGAGGTCGGCCTTGAGAACCGCATTCCCCTGGACGTAAAGGACATCCCCGCCGATGTCAAGAAGGCTTTTCTAGCCGCGGAGGACCACCGGTTTTACCAGCACTACGGCCTTGATTTCCGGGCTCTGGCCCGGGCCGTTTGGGCCAACGTCACCGGCGGTTTCGGCGCTGAAGGTGCCAGCACGATCACCCAACAGTTGGCCAAAAATGTGTTTCTGACCGAAGACAAACAGCTGCAGCGTAAGATTCAGGAAGCCTTCCTGGCCATTCAGATTGAACGCCATTACACCAAAGAAGAGATTTTGGGAATGTATCTCAACTGGGTGTATTTCGGCGAAGGCGCGCACGGGGTTGAAGCCGCGGCCCGGACTTACTTCGGCAAACCGGCGTCCACGCTGGAACTGCACGAAGCGGCCATGCTGGCCGGGTTGCTCAAGGCGCCGTCACACTATTCGCCCTTCAAAGACATGGATGCGGCTATCAACCGGCGGAACACCATCCTCGACCTGATGCACCGCTACGACTTCATCAGTCAGGAGCAGGCCCGGGAGGCCAAGGCCGAACCCCTGGAACTGGGGGTTCCCGTAGCCAACAACAATAGTCAGAACCGTTACCCGTACGCCCACTTCGTGGACTACGTGATTGACATACTGGTGGACAAATACGGGGAAGCAAAGGTCTTCAAGGAAGGTCTGCGGGTCTATACCACCATTGACCCCAAAATCCAACAAGCGGCCGAAGCGGCCTTGGCCAACGAAAGCAACTGCCCGGTAACCACCCGTGACGAACGCAATATTCTTCAGCCTCAGGCGGCGATGGTGGTGGTTGAACCGGCCACCGGTTACCTGAAAGCCATCGTCGGCGGGCGTGAACACACGCAGCAGCGCCAATGGAACCGTGCGACGCGGACCCAGCCCCAGCCGGGTTCGGCTTTCAAGCCGATTATCGCCTACGGTCCGGCCGTCGAATACCTGGGGATGGGACCGGCCGCCGTGTTGGATGACATCCCGGTCGAGTATACAAAATGGAAGCCGAAAAACTACGGCGGTGGTTACCGCGGGCTCCTGACCATGCGAAGAGCCCTTGCCGATTCCGTAAACATTCCGGCCGTGAAAGTCCTGGAAGCGGTCAGTCCCACCCGCGGGGTGGACTTTGCACAAAAGCTCGGTATCAC
>JACUUW010000232.1 GCA_014859075.1 Desulforudis sp. | reverse complement strand
CATTTATTTTAGCGTTTAGACCAAAATAGTGCCTCTCTATTTTTTTCAATTGTGTCACCATAGTTTTCCACCCTATTTCTCGACCAGTTTCCAATCTCCTTCCTCACAATAAAGCGTTTAAACCCCTATAAGAGAACAAAAGTTAAAAATGTAACCGGTTGCCCCACCCAATCACGCCTCAAGAATCGCCTGCAGGGTACCGTTTTTGCCCGAAGGTATAATCCCCTTACCCACCCCCGAATCGGTAATTCGGGTTTTCCCGGAAGCCAATGCTGGCAAGGGTTTGCGGGCTGGATTATTTTAGCAAAGCGTGACATACAACCCCCGGCTCTTTTCCGGTTTTGGACGCCCTTTCCCTACGTTTCCGCTCCCGGCCTTTCTCCCGGCGGACATCGGCCCGGCAAAGTTCGCAGTGCTGCGTCTTCCGAGCTTTTGCCGGCGGCACGAACCTCCGCCCGCAGCGGGGGCAGGTCTTCTCCCGGGCGGCTTTCGCGTCCCGGGCCAGCTTCCGGACGGCTTTCTCCACCTCTTCGGCTGAGGCGTCACCGCCGGCGGCGGCCCTGGCCTCGGTTCGGTAGTCACGCCAGTACATCCGTTCCAGGTCGGGTTAGCCCGGAAAGAGCATGTCTGTGATGATTTCCGCCATCGCCCTCGGCGGTCCCGGCAGGCCCTTTCTAAGGTCAAGGGTATGGACTGTGCCACCGAGGCCGTGCACTTCCAACACGTGCTCGTTCAACCACCGGTATTGACGGCTCCTGGCATAGTCTTCTTGGGTGGTGCCGAAGATCCCGCTCCTGGATTGCGCGTCGATGACGTTGAACTCCTTCCCGTCGCTGAAAGCCAGCCTCCCGCCGTCAGGACTCACCGCCACGGGCCCCAATAGCGCCGGAGTGTTAAAACCGGTCCGCCACAGCGCCTTCCAGTCGCCGGTATCCAGTTCGATCCGGTACAGGGTGTTCTGCACGCCACCGTGATAACCGGGGTCCTCCGTGACCACGGCTGGCACCATCCGTTCCAGGTAGACCGTGCGCCCGAAACCGGCTTTGAAGGCTTCCACGGACTGCGGCCCAGGGTCGGGGGTGAGAAGCGGATAATGGCGGCGCTGTTCGAGTTCGAATACGCAGACCTGCTGCTCCGCAGACCAGTACAGGTCATACGGCTGGTCGCCAGTCTGATACAGGAGGGTCCGTCCATCCCAGTAAAGGAAGTGCTGGAAAAACGGCACGGTCGCCGCGAGCAGCCTGGGAATCTGGTCTCTTAGGTCAACCAGATAGAAATTGCCGTGGTGACAGTAGACAAGTCGCCCGCCGTCGCTGGCCCAGAGGAGGTCGAAGCCGGGAATCCAACCCACCAGGTCTTTCCGGGAGTATTCCCGGTATGCTTCATTGTCTTTGACCACTACGGTGGCAGCTCCGGTATTCGCATCGACCAGAACCAGGTTCAGCCCGGAATCCACCGGCGTCTGGTCGGCAAGCGCAATGTGCCGGCCGTCCGGCGACCAGAATCCGGCCAGTTCCCCGCAGGCCAGCTCAGGTTTGGTCCACTCGGACCACGACCCGGTGACCAAGTCTACGCCGAAGATCCGGCGCTGGTTGGCCGCAACGGTCTCACCATAGGGGGGCTCAAGGGCCACCAAGACCCTTTTCCCGTCGCTGCTGGGTAGCTCAAAACCATCCCGTGAGGCTTCGGCAAGGATGGGCCGGTGTTCATCACCCCGGCGCAGCGCCAGCTTTCCATCTCCCCAGTCCAGCTCCCACCGGACCTCCGATGACGGCGCAGGGCCGGACTCCCCCCAGCCGACGCGTGACAGGGCACAGCCGCCGGCCAAAACCGCCAGGCAGACAATGACCACCAGTATCCTAAGGAGTTTGAGCATGCGTATATTTCACCACCTGCAAAAGCAAAAACCCAGCTTTAGACCATCAGGTGCCAAACAAAACTGTGTTCACATAACAAAACATTCCGTAACACCGGGGCAAAGGGGTCTCGTAAGGGGCGAAGGGATCGTCCAGGGATTGGGCTCTAAGCTATTCGTCCCTGCGCACAGGTATCACCTACTGGTACGACTCTCAAGTATTTCCGGCCTCGCCCGCCAATTTCCCCAGAATAGCCCGGCAGAAAGCGGGCAAATCGTCGGGAGTCCGGGAGGTGATCAGATTGCCGTCCACCACCACTTCCGCATCCACGTATTCCGCACCGGCGTTCACCACGTCGTCCTTGATCGCGAAGAAGGCGGTTGCTTTCCTACCTTGAAGCAGACCGGCGGAGGCCAGCACCCAGGGGGCGTGGCAGATGGCGGCCGCTACCCCGCCGCGCCGGTACACCTCCCGCACCAGGTTGACCATGGCCGCGTCCCGGCGCATGTAGTCCGGCGCGTAGCCGCCGGGGATGATCACCGCCGCAAACTGACCGGGTTCCGTATTCCGGGCGGCCACTGTCTCCCGTACCGGCAACCCGACCTTGCTGGTGTAATTCTCTTTCCGGCCGGTGCCCACCACGACCACCTCGTACCCGGCCTCGCGGAAACGGTGATAGGGATACCAGAATTCCTGTTCGTTATACAAATCCTCCACCAGCAGCGCCACTTTGGGGGCCATCTTTCCCATCTCCCTTGCGTGATTGTTCTCCGATCAGTAGGTGTTCGCTGTTACAAGTCCTACTCCCTTTCAACTACCTGACGAACCGTTCCCCG
>JACUUW010000231.1 GCA_014859075.1 Desulforudis sp. | reverse complement strand
TGGAACACGTTCAACACCGAGGAAGAACTGTACGAGGTGCTCCTGAATCACGTGCGGGAGTACGAGCAGGTGGCGCCCGAGGTTGTGGAGCACGAGAGCATGGCGGCCGAGGACGCCGACCTGTTGATCATCGCGCACGGCGTGGTCGCCAGGGCGGCGAAACAGGCCGTGGAACAGCTGCGGGGCGAAGGTTTGCGGGTCGGTCACTTTCGGCCGATCACGTTGCGCCCGATGCCGGTGGAAGCCCTGCGGGACGCGGCCGGCCGCGTGAAAAAGATTCTGGTGGTCGAGTCGGCCTACGGGCAGCTCGGCAAGCTGGTCCGGGACGCCCTCTACGGTCTCAGCGTGGAGATGTTCCCGCTATACAAACCGGGTATGGGCGTGATCCCCGAAGAGGTCGTCGCCCGTTCCAGGGAACTCATCGGATAGGAGGAGTCGCAAGTTGGCAGTTCAACCGGCGATGCCGAAAAGCTGGCGGCCGGAAAGCAAACCGCACAAGTTTTGTCCCGGCTGCGGCCACGGCATAGCGTTGCGGGCCCTCGGGCAGGCTATTGACCAACTAGGGATCCAGGACCGGGTGGTATTCGGGTGTGACATCGGCTGTTCCCTGCTGGCTTGGGATTTTTTCAACGTGGACACCGTGCAGACGCATCACGGCCGCACAACGCCGGTGATGACCGGACTCAAACGGGCTAATCCGGACCTCATCTGTATCGCTTACATGGGTGACGGCGGGGGCTACGCCATCGGCGCGCAGCACCTGGTGAACGCCGCCGGTCGAAACGAAAAAATAACGGCCATCCTGATCAACAATACCCAGTATGCCATGACCGGAGGGCAGATGGCACCCACGACCCTGCCGGGCCAGAAGACCGAAACCACTCCCTACGGGCGGGACGTTGAACTGACCGGCCTGCCGACCCAGGGACCGGAGATGGTGGCGGCCATCACGCCGGAGGGGGCCTACGTGGCCCGCGGCACGGTAAGCAAGATCCGCCAGCTGCAAAAGATGTTTGTCCGGGCGCTGTTGAACCAGATCGAGGGGCGGGGCTTCTCGTTCGTGGAGGCGCTGTCGACCTGCCCGACGAACTGGCGGACCAACGCTGAGAAGACCTGGGCTTTCCTGGAAAAGGACATGCCGGAGTATTTCCGCGTCGGGGAACTGAAAGTGCCGGTGACCACGGAAGGAGATGAAGAAGAATGAAAACCCGACCGCTTAAAATCGTAGTTGCCGGTGAAGGGGGCCAGGGAGTCCAGGCGGTGGCCGAAATCCTGGCGGAAGCCGCCTACGAGGAGGGGCGCCAGGCCCTGTACATCCCCAACTTCGGGGTGGAGCAAAGGGGCGGGGTCAGTATCGCGTTCCTGCAGATCGGCGATATGCCCATCGGCGCACCCAAGTTCGAAAAAGGGGATATCGTGGTGGCGCTGAGCGGGCGGGCGGTGCTTCGGACAAGGCAGTACGTCGGCCCGCAAACGACACTGGTTTACGATAACCTGGCCGAGGTGAAAGACGAAGACCTGCCGCGGCAGGCGGCCCGGATTCTGAGCATCCCGGCGGTGGATACCGCCAAGAAAGAACTCCACCCCCGTGTTTTTAACGTCATGATCTTGGGGGCGGTGATCGGGGCCACCGGGGTGGTCACCATGGATGACGCCAAGAAAGCTTTGGAGAAACGGCTCGGCTACAAGTTCGAGCAGGATCCGAAGTTAAGGGAGCTTAACTATCGCGCCCTGGAGCGCGGTGTGGAACTGCTGGGCCAGGTGATGCAAGGAGGCAGGGAACAGAGTGGCGAGCTTCGAGCCCATAACTAAGGACGTCAAAAAAGGTTATTTTACGATTTTTCCAGGCCTGTGCAAGGGATGCGGTCTGTGTATCCAGAAATGCCCCAAACAGTGCCTGTCATGGTCCAAGACTTTGGGGCTTTACGGTACGCCGACGGTCATTCCTGACAACGGGGCCTGCATCTCCTGCGGCATTTGTTCCCAGGTATGCCCGGACTGTGCCATCGCCATTACAAAGGGTAAGAAAGACGACGCCTGAGCGGGGTCGAGTGTGTAGTTTAAAGGGTCTCTTCCGAAGTGGAGAGGCCCTTTGTTCATGTAGGGTTGGAGTCACGTGGGGTTGGAGTCGGCATCCTGGGTCGGCCGTTTAGGTGTGTCAAATCCGCGTCTTCCGCCGTACAATGTACGATATGTCGGACACTTGGAAGCCGGATCCCATCGCCCGCGCGCTTTCGTTTGCATAAAACTGTCACCGCAAACCGGCAGGAAAACACGAAATATCCGGAGAATCAACGGTATATTTTATTTTCTGACCCAAGTGGGCACCGAGGGGGAGGTTTATTCATCCATGGCTGTAGCACTCCTGCAGGGAGTCCCGGTTGAGGAAACAACCCCGGAACGTCTGAAACGGGACGGTTTTTGCCCCCTTTGCGCTTGTCTGCTCAATCCGGGTGAAAAGATCTGTCTCGACTGCATCCTGGACGTAAGCATCGCAGGGACCGAATAGCATGGTTCGGTTCCGTTGGCGTACCCCCAAACCCCCTTTTTTTAAACCCCCGACGGGGTTTTTAAGTTAAGGGTCAGACCCCTAACTTAAACCCCCTAACTTAAACCCCCTCTTTCTTAAGCTGCCGTTTTTAAGTTAAGGGTCTGACCCATTAGCGTTGCAAAAACATGACATGTATTTGTCAAGCTGCGAAT
>JACUUW010000230.1 GCA_014859075.1 Desulforudis sp. | reverse complement strand
TGCCGTGAAATTGAAGCGCCCCCAGCCGGCAGTAATCCGCAATCACTTGAACCACTCCGGGGTCCTCGTCCATAAACACGCCCACCGCCAGCACTTCCGGCGGGAGTCCGCGGATGATGTCGCGGGCCGTCGCGGGTGCAATCCGCCGGCGGCTGGGGGCGAACACAAAGCCGAGCGCGTCGGCCCCGGCCCCCACCGCCGCCCGGGCGGTGTCCATATCCATAATCCCGCAGACCTTCACCAGCATGATCCACCCTCCCCCGAGTGGTCAGACCACTAAACTCAGACTTCTTTGGTTGATTGCGTCAGCCCCCATTTGAGGTTTTTGGGGTCTGACTCTGTCAAACTGACGATCTGTGAGATCTGACCCTATGGTTTGTTTGGTTTTGATAAGTTCATCAGGTCACTCCGGTTAACCGCCGGTCAGCTCACGCACCCGGGCGCCGATATCCGGGGCGCGCATGAGTGTTTCCCCCACCAGGACGGCGTCAATACCGTAAGTCTGCAGTTGCACGATGTCCCGGCGGCTTCTGATACCGCTCTCGCTCACTTTCACGATGCCCGGCGGCAGTTGCGCCGCCAGGTCGAAGGTGGTGGCGAGGTCGGTCTTGAAGGTACTGAGGTCGCGGTTGTTAATGCCGATCATCAAGGCACCGCACCTCACCGCGCGGTCCAGTTCATCGCGGTTGTGCACCTCGACCAGACACTCCATGCCCAGGTCGACGGCCGACTGGTGAAAACAGTGCAACGTGACGGCGTCGAGCACGGCGGCGATCAAAAGGACGGCGTCCGCGCCCAGCGCCCGGGCCTCGTAAATCTGGTAGTCGGATACGATGAAGTCCTTTCTAAGCAGCGGAAGCGCCACGGCCCGGCGTGCCCGGGCGAGATATTCGCCCCGGCCGCCGAACCAGCGTGTATCGGTCAGTACCGAAACGGCGGCCGCCCCGGCTCGTTCGTAAACCTGGGCGATGTGTACCGGGTCGAAATCGGACCGGATCAGGCCGGCGGACGGGGAACGCCGCTTTATTTCGGCAATGAGGGCCACCGACCCGTCCCGGGTGAGTGCGGCCGCCAGGCTGCGGGGCGGCGGTGCGGCGTCCGCCGCCCGGCGGACGCTCGCCAGGGGCATACGGCGGCTGTGTTCCCGCACCTCCTCAAGCTTGGCGGCGATGATCGTGTTCAGCATTGGTGCACCTTTGCGTAAATTCGATCAGGCTTTCCAGCTTCTGACGGGCGGCGCCCGAATCGATGGTTTCCGCCGCCAGCCGCACGGCTTCGGGCATGCCGCCGGCGCTGCCGGCCGCCACCAGGGCCAGGCCGGCGTTCAGGAGCACCGCGTCGCGGCGGGGGCCGCGCTCGCCGCTCAGCACGCCGCGCGTCAACACCGCGTTGTCCGCGGGAGAGCCGCCGGACAAGCACGCCACCGCTGTGCGCTCAAAACCCAGCTCGGCTGGGTCGAGGGTGCCGGGCCGCACTGAACCGGAGCGGACCTCCCAGATGAGGGACGGTCCGGCCAGGGAGAGTTCGTCCAGGCCCCCGCTGCCGTGCACCACAAACGCGCGTTCGATGTCCAATTCGGCCAGCGCACCGGCCACCAGTTCGGCGGTCGCCGGGTCGAACACACCCAGCACCTGTGCCCGGGGACGCAGCGGGTTGGTCAGCGGCCCGAGGATGTTAAACACCGTCCTGATTCCGATTTCCCGCCTGGCGCCGGCCGCGTGGCGCATGGCCGGGTGCAGGCGGGGCGCGAACAGGAAGGCGATTCCGACGCTGTCCAGGCAAGCGCCCATCTCGAACGGGCTCACTTCCAGGTTCACGCCGAGCTGCCGCAGCACATCGGCGCTGCCACAGCGGCTGGACACCGAGGTGTTTCCGTGTTTGGCCACCGGCACGCCGGCGGCCGCAACCACCAGGGCCGCCGTCGTCGAGATGTTGAAGGTCCGGGCACCGTCCCCGCCGGTGCCACAAGTGTCGATGACGAACCGGTGACGGGTCGGGACCTGTTCGGCCCGCCGGTGCATGGCCCGCGCGAAACCGCAGATCTCGTCGGCCGTCTCACGTTTGAGCCGGAGTGCCGCCAGCAGGGCGCCGATCTGCGCGGGTGTGGCATCCCCGGTCATGATTTCGGACATCACCGCCTCGGCCTGTTCCTGCCCCAGGTTCTCACCATTGACCACTTTCTGAATTGCTTCGGTGATCATTCGAGACTCATTCCCTTCCGGCCCGCACGCAGGCCCAGAAAATTTGACAACAGTTCCCGTCCCCATTCGGTCAGGATCGATTCCGGGTGGAACTGAACCCCTTCCACCGGATACCGCCGGTGTCGCAACCCCATAATCTCACCATCCGGGGCCCGGGCGCTTATCTCCAGGCAGGCCGGCAGGCTTCGGCCGTCGACCACCAGCGAATGGTAACGGGTGGCCGTGAACGGTGAGGGCAGCCCCCGGAAAATGGTTTTTCCGTCGTGTTGGATCGGGCAGGTCTTGCCGTGCATGAGCGTGACGGCCGGCACGACCCGGCCGCCGAAGGCCTGACCGATGGCCTGATGCCCCAGGCATACCCCCAGGATGGGGAGACGGTCCGCGAAGCGATCGACCAAGGCCAGTGAAATCCCGGCCTTGTCGGGAGTTCCCGGTCCCGGTGATATAACGAGGGCGCCCGGCCGGAGTGTCTCCACGTCGGACACCGAAATCCGGTCGTTGCG
>JACUUW010000229.1 GCA_014859075.1 Desulforudis sp. | reverse complement strand
CTGATGGCCCGGAAGGAAGTCGATCTGGTGATTGTCGGCGCCGATCGGGTGGCCGCCAACGGGGACGTGGCGAACAAAATCGGGACCTACAGCCTGGCCGTACTGGCCCGGGCGCACGCTATCCCGTTCTATGTGGCCGCGCCGCTTTCCACTATTGACCTGCGGGCCGCCTCCGGGCGGGAAATTCCCATCGAGGAACGCGACCCCACCGAACTGACTCATTTCCGCGGTCAGCCGGTGGCGCCGGCGGGAGTCCGGGTCTGGAACCCCGCTTTTGATGTCACACCACAAACATTGATTACCGCTCTGATTACGGACGCCGGGGTTTTTCATCCGCCCTTTGAGGAGTCCCTGCGGCGCGTGTTGGCGGAAGATTAGAACATGTATGCAAAACATTAATACACTACTGATTAATACTTTTGACTCCTGAAATTCTGGATTCTGGCTATGTTAGGGAGGTTAAATATAATAACTATGAAATATGCGGTCAGGGACCTGGCGCTGGCGCCTCAGGGTCGGCTGAAGATTGACTGGGTCCGGTCCCACATGCCGGTGCTCCATGCCATCCGGGAAGAGTTTGAACGCGCCCGGCCCTTTGCCGGGGTGAAAGTGGCGGTCAGTGTGCACCTGGAGGCCAAGACGGCCTACCTGGCGGAGGTAATTAAGGCCGGTGGCGCGGAGGTGAACGTCACCGGGTCCAATCCGTTATCGACCCAGGATGATATCGCCGCGGCCCTGGTAGCGGCAGGTATCCCGGTGTTTGCCTGGTATAACCCGACGCCGGAGGAATACCACCGGCATCTGGTGCAGACCCTGGAAAACGGACCCCAGATTGTCATTGACGACGGTGGTGACTTGCTGCACCTGCTGCATACCGAACTGGAGCACCTGGCGCCGGGAGTGATCGGTGGTTGCGAGGAGACCACGACCGGGGTGATCAGGCTGCGTGCCCTGGAGTCCGGGGGCCGGCTACCGTTCCCTATGTTCGCGGTGAATGATGCTATGTCCAAGTACCTATTCGACAACCGTTACGGTACCGGTGAATCGGTCTGGTCCGGAATCATGCGGACCACGAACCTCTTAGTGGCCGGTAAAACCGTGGTGGTTGTCGGGTATGGCTGGTGTGGACGGGGTATCGCCATGCGCGCCCGCGGCCTGGGAGCGCACGTGATTGTTTGCGATGTTGATCCGGTGCGGGCGATCGAGGCGCACATGGACGGCTACCGGGTCATGCACAGCCTGGAGGCGGCACGCCAGGGGGATATTTTTGTCACCGCCACCGGTTGCCGGGACGTCCTGCGGTCCGAACATTTTCAGGTGATGCCCGACCAGGCGCTCCTGTCCAACGCCGGTCACTTCAACGTGGAAGTCTCCGGTCCGGATTTGGAAGCGCTGTCTGTTTCCAGGCGCATAGTC
This sequence comes from Desulforudis sp., assembly GCA_014859075.1. Classification (GTDB taxonomy): domain Bacteria; phylum Bacillota; class Desulfotomaculia; order Desulfotomaculales; family Desulforudaceae; genus Desulfopertinax. The sequence goes on along the minus strand of JACUUW010000229.1, from coordinate 1,290 downwards.
CGCCAGAACATTGAGGAATACACGCTGGCTGACGGGCGCCGGCTATACCTACTGGCGGAAGGCCGCCTGGTGAACCTGGCGGCCGGAGACGGGCACCCGGCCGAGATTATGGATATGTCGTTTGCGTTGCAGGCCCTTACCGCCCTGCACGTTCTTGAACAGGGAGAACGGCTGGAGAAAAAGGTTTACCCGGTACCCCGGGAAATCGACCGCCGGGTGGCCGAGTTGAAGTTGAACGCCCTGGGGATTACGCTCGACCGCCTGACGCCGGAGCAGGAGGCTTACCTGTCAGGATGGGGGCCGGCGTAGTCGCCGTTTGGCTCCGGTGCTCCACGTGGACGGCACTACGGCTCGGTTCGGACCGCTTCTGGGATCGCTGCGTATTGTCCGCGGGGTCTTGCTGTACTGAAGGTGATGTTGACTCCATCTCCGTTGTGTACAGCACTGAAGTTCAGTTATCTGGACTACTCACGATCCCGAAGCGGTAACCTCACCTTCACCGAGAGCCGTGACCACGCTCCGCAATGTCGCCTGCACCGGCGAGCTCCGCTGGCCAGAGTTGGATGTTGCGAGATAGGGGGAGTTTTGATGAGTCTGGTGGCGGATAAGGCCAGGGAACAGCTGGTCCGGCTGGGAACGAAGATAGTTGAAGCCGGGCTGGTGGTAGGCACTTGGGGAAACTTTTCCTGCCGGGTATTGAAAGACAATGCCGTAGTAATCACTCCCAGTGGTATGGACTATACACGTATTAACATCTGTGACATGGTAATTGTAGATATGGACGGCCAGGTTCTGGACGGGGAACGCAAACCATCAACCGAACTGGCCTTACACCTTTCTGTATACCAGGCGCGGCCGGATGTATTGTACGTGATTCACACTCACTCACCCTATGCCAGTGCCATGGCGGCGCTACGAATGCCCATACCGCCGTTGCTGGAGGATATGGCGGGCATGATCGGCGGCGCGGTACCGGTGGCTGAGTATGCCCAGGCGGGCAGCAGAACGCTGGCCAAAGCTACGGCCCAGGCGCTGGAAACGGTCAATGCTGTATTGCTGGCCAACCATGGGGTGGTCGGCGTGGGCCGGACCGTGGAGGAGGCTTTTCAGATTTGCCAGCTGGTCGAAAAATCGGCCCAGGTATACATCCTGGCGCGGTCGGTCGGCAACCCGGTTGTTTTGAGCGACGAAGAGGTGGCCCGGTTGAGGAAGTCCTACCAGACCTCATATGGACAGACAGGAGGCCAAAAGAGTGCAGCTTTTAATTCGGAACGCCCATGTCATTCCGGA
>JACUUW010000228.1 GCA_014859075.1 Desulforudis sp. | reverse complement strand
TTGCCGCACGGCTTCCACCACGTTGCCCGTTCCGGGTTCACCCTTGGTCCGGATCATGGCCGCACCCTCGGCGATCCGTCGCAGCGCCTCGCCCAGGTTCCGAGCCCCGCAAACAAAGGGCACCTTGAACAGGTGTTTGTTGACGTGGTACTGCTCGTCGGCCGGCGTGAGAACCTCACTCTCGTCCACGTAGTCCACGCCCAGCGCCTCGAGAATCTGTGCTTCCACGAAGTGACCGATGCGCACCTTGGCCATGACCGGAATGGTGACCGCATCCATGATCTGCTGAATCACCGTGGGGTCGGCCATCCGTGCGATCCCGCCGGTCGCCCGGATGTCGGCCGGCACCCGTTCCAGGGCCATCACGGCGCACGCCCCGGCCTCCTCGGCGATCCTGGCCTGCTCAGGGGTGGTCACGTCCATGATCACCCCGCCCTTGAGCATTTCCGCCAGGCCCTTCTTCACCGTCCAAGTGCCTTTCTCAACCATTTTTTGCGCCTCCGCCTGCCATTTCTCGCCTTTTATCTTACATCAACGATTTCCCAAATACAACCCTGCTGGAGTGTCCCAGGACTCCGGTTCACCGCCGTATTCATCAAGAAAAGAAGTTGGCTCCAAAGAACCAACCCCTTGTCCTATGCCGCTGGAATCACTTGGTTGTTTTCAGTTGTCCGCCTGGAACCGGGCCACAGCCACCACCGCGTCACCGGGACCCAGCCGCATCAGGCGCACACCTCGCGCCTGCCGTCCGAACCGCGGAATCTCCCTCACCTCAAACCGGATTACGATCCCACTTCTGCTGACGAGCAGGATTTCTTCGTTTCTTTCCACCATGCTCACGGACACCACCGGCCCGTTGTGGTTGGTGACCCGGGTCGCGATCAACCCGCGGCCGCCCCGGCCCTGGGCCCTGAATTCCGTAAGGGGCGTCAGCTTTCCATACCCCTTTTCGTTGACGACCAGAAGGTGCCCGTCCGGATCGACGATACCCATCCCGACCACCCGGTCATCCTTACCCAGGGCGATGCCGCGGACACCCCGGGCGGCCCGGCCCATTGGTCGCACCGCGGTTTCCTTGAACCGGATGGCCAGGCCGTTTTTCGTCCCCAGGATGATGTCGGACTCCCCATCGGTGATTTTCACGTCGACCAGTTCGTCACCCTCGTCCAGGTTAAGCGCGATCAAGCCGTCACGACGGGCTGAGTCGAATTCTTCCAACACCGTCTTTTTGACTACCCCCTTCCGGGTGGCCATGAACAGGTGGGCATTCTGAGTGTACTTGGTTACCGGGATCACCGCCGTGATATGCTCATCATTCGCAATCTGGATCAGGTTCACCACCGCCGCACCCCGGGCGTGACGGCCGGTTTCGGGAATCTCGTACACTTTCACCCGGTACACTTTACCCCGTCCGGTAAAGAACAGGAGATAGTCGTGGGTTTTAGACACGAACAGGTGGCGCACGAAGTCCTTGACTTTGGGCTCAACCCCCATGATACCGCGGCCGCCGCGTTTCTGGCTGCGGTAGACCGACGGCGACATCCGCTTGATGTAGCCGTCATTGGTCATGATGATGACCGCGTCCTCCTGTGGGACCAGGTCCTCCGGATTTAAATTCACGTCCTCGTCGGAAATCACGGTGCGGCGCCGATCTTTGAACTTCTCCCGCACCTCCAGCAGTTCCTCCTTGACGATCCCGAGGATTTTCTGCTCGTCGGCCAGTACGGCATCCAGGTGTTCGATACGGGCCACCAAGTCGTTGTACTCGGCCTCCAGCTTGTCCCTCTCCAGGGCGGTCAGCCGCTGCAGGCGCATGTCCAGAATGGCCTGAGCCTGCTTTTCACTGAGCTTGAACCCCTCCATCAGTGCCCGGCGTGCCTCGGCAACGTCGCGGCTTCTGCGGATGGTGCGGATCACGTCGTCGAGGTAGGTCAGCGCGATCCGGAGACCCTCGACGATGTGCAGGCGGGAGCGGGCCTGTTCCAGGAGATACCTGCACCGCCTGGTGATGACCTCCTTCTGGTGCGCCAGGTAGTGGGCCAGGACCTCCTTGAGGCCCAAGACCCTGGGCTGCCCGCCGACCAGGGCGAGCATGATCACCCCAAAGCTCTCCTGGAGCTGGGTATGCTTGTACAGGAGGTTTAACACCACCTGGGGCTTGGCTTCCCGCCGGAGTTCGATCACAACGCGCATTCCCCGGCGGTCGGACTCGTCACGCAGATCGGTGATGCCCTCAATTTTCTTCTCACGCACCAGGGCGGCGATCTTCTCCACCATACGCGCCTTGTTCACCTGGTAGGGTAGTTCGGTGATCACGATCCTGGTTCTGTTGCCCTGCTTCTCGAAATCGGCGACGCCGCGGGTCTTAATGCTGCCGCGCCCCGTCCGGTAGGCATCCAGAATGCCTTCCCGCCCCATGATCAGTCCTCCCGTGGGGAAGTCGGGTCCGGGGATATGGCGCATCAGTTCCTCGAGTTCGGCGTCCGGATGGTCCGCCAGGTTCATCAGGCCGTTGATGACCTCTCTAAGGTTGTGCGGCGGGATGTTCGTGGCCATGCCCACCGCGATCCCGGCGGACCCGTTTACCAGGAGATTCGGGATCCGGGACGGCAAAACCACCGGTTCCTCACCGGTGCCGTCGTAATTGGGGATGAAGTCGACGGTTTCCTTGTCGATGTCGGCCAACATCTGAACCGTGATCCGGGCCAA
>JACUUW010000227.1 GCA_014859075.1 Desulforudis sp. | reverse complement strand
GGGTGAAGCAGGTTTGGCAGTCAACAAAGTGGGCGCGGTACTGGTAGTCGGGGGCGGCGTTGCGGGGATCCAGGCCGCCCTTGACCTTGCCGAGGGCGGTTTCCGGGTGTACGTGGTCGACGAGGCTTTCGCCCTGGGCGGCAAAGTGCCGCTTTTGTCCAGGACTTTTCCAACTAACGAGTGTTCACTGTGCTCCTTCTCCCCCCGGCTGGCGGAGTGCGCCCGGCATCCCAACCTGGCCGTTTACACCAACACGCGGGTGAACGCGGTGATCGGTGAACCGGGCCGGTTCCGGGCCGAGCTCCGGCGCCTTTTCCGCGGCGTCGATCCGGAAAAGTGCAAAGCCTGCGGCGAGTGTGCCGCCGTCTGTCCGGTCGAAGTGCCGGACAGCCACAACATGGGTTTCAGTACCCGGAAGGCCATCTTCCAACCCTATCCCCAAGCCTATCCACGCGCCTTCGCCATTGACCGGGAGGCCTGTGTCGAGTGCACCCTCTGCGTCGAGGCTTGTCCGGCCGGTGCCGTCATGCTTGACGATCCCGAGCGGGACTTCGCGGTAGAGGTGGGGGCGGTCATCGTCTGTCCCGGGTACGAACCTTTCGATCCCACACCCTTGGAAAACCTGGGCTACGGGCGATTCCGGGACGTGATTACCGGGCTGGAATTCGAACGTCTGCTGAGCGCCGGGGGACCCTTCGGGGGCCGCCTGGTTCGCCCTTCGGACGGCCGCGCGCCGCGCAGTATCGCCTGGATTCAGTGCGTCGGTTCGCGGAACCGGGCGCTGGGCCGGGAGTACTGCTCGGCGGTCTGCTGCATGGCAGCCCTGAAGGCGGCGGTCACGGCGCGGGAACAGGCCGAAGGGGACCTGGAGACGGAGATCTTCTACCAGGAGATGCGCACTTTCGGCAAGGGTTTTGAACGGTACCGTCAGCGCGCCGAGCGGGAGGGCGTCCAACTGTGGCGCGCCGGGGTGGACGCCATCGCGCCGGCGGGCGACGGCGGGCTGGAGCTGCGGTATGCGGACGAGCACGGCGCGGGGCGGCGGGTTTTCGACCTGGTGGTACTCTCCACCGGGATGCAACCGTCCCCGGGGGCGGTCGACCTGGCGCGGCGGCTCGGGCTGGAATTGGACCGACACGGTTTCTGCGTCCCGATACGTTTCGGGAGTAGCGCCGCCTCCCGGGCGGGCGTGTTTGTGGCCGGGACCTTCGCCGGACCCAAGGACATCGCCGGCGCCGTCATCGAAGCCGGGGCGGCGGCGGCCGAGGCCGCCGCGCTGCTGGCCGGGGCGCGCGGCGCCGGAGGTGAGACCCAAACGGCGGTGCCCGAGCGGGACGTGCGGCGGGAACAGCCGCGGGTGGGGGTCGTGGTCTGCCGGTGCGGGACGAACATCGCGGGCGTGGTCGACGTGCCGCGGGTGGTGGCGTCGGCCGGGAAGCTCGAGGGTGTCGTCTTGGCCCGGGAGATGACGTACGCCTGTTCCCAGGACAGCCTCGGTCAGATCCGTGAACTTGTGCGGGAGCACGGGCTGAACCGCCTGGTGGTGGCGGCCTGCAGCCCACGGAGCCATAAGCCGCTTTTTCAGCAGGTGCTCCGGGAGGCCGGGCTTAACGGGTTTTTGTGCGATATGGCGAACATCCGTGACCACTGCGCCTGGGTACACGCCGATCCCGGGACGGCCACGGCCAAGGCGCTTAAGCTGGTGGACATGGCGGTGGCCAAGGCCCGGTTGTTGGAGCCGGTGGCCGACGTCACCGTGCCGGTGGTGCCGGCGGCGCTGGTGGTGGGCGCCGGACCGGCCGGGCTGGCCGCGGCGCTGGGCTTGGCGGAGCAGGGTTTCGAGGTCCAACTTGTGGATAAGGCGGGTGAGGCCGGGGGCGGTTACCGTCCGGGGCCGGGCGACGGGCTCCCCGGCGTGGACCAGGTACGTTCCCTGGCCGAACAGGCTCGGCGGCACCCGTTGGTCCGGTTTTACCCGGACAACGAGCCGGTCGCTGTTGAGGGCCACATCGGGCAGTTCACCACCCGCCTGCGCGGCGGGGAGGTGGTCCGGCACGGCACGGTCGTCCTGGCCACCGGGGCCGAGGAGGCGCGGCCGAAGGGGGGTCTCTATGGGGAGCACCCCGGGGTGGTCACGCTGTCCGAGGCTGAACGGCAGCCGGACCCGGCCGGCGGGACGGTGGTGTTTATCCAGTGCCACGGGTCGCGCAATGCCGAGCGGCCTTATTGCAGCCGGAGTTGCTGCCGCCGGACTCTCGAGCTGGCCCTGAGAATGAAGGAGGCGGCGCCGCAGAAGAGAATCTACGTGCTGTTCCGGGACATCACCGTTTACGGTGCCGGCGAGGAATTGTACAGCCGGGCCCGGGCACGCGGGGTTGTGTTTATCCACTACCGGCCCGGGGCGGCGCCGGAGTTGGCGTCCGCCGGGGGGAAGGTGGCCGTCACCGTACGGGACGGGGTGCTCGCGCGGCCGGTTCGGATCGAGGCCGACCGGGTGATCCTGTCCACCGGAACAAAAGCGTCGGGGGACAGCCAGGCCTTGGCGCACCTGTTCAAGGTGCCCACGGACCAGAACGGGTTTTTCCTGGAAGCGCACACCACCCTACGGCCGGTCGACTTTTCGGCCGAGGGCGTGTTCATGTGCGGAGACGCCGGCGGGCCTAAGACCCTGCCCGAGAGCCTCCTGGAAGGGCGCGCGGTCGCGGCGCGCTGT
>JACUUW010000226.1 GCA_014859075.1 Desulforudis sp. | reverse complement strand
AGACAACCCAGGAGGAGTTTTTCTCCAAGGGCGAGAGCGGTGGGACCCGTTGTTCCTCGGTTTACCGGCTGGCCCTGGACCTGGTTGAAACGCGCTACCCACCGGAACAATACAACATCTACGCCTTTCACTTTTCGGACGGCGACAACTTGACGTCCGACAACGACCTGTGTGCCTCCCTGGCCGAGAAGCTGGTCGGCGTCTGCAACCGGGTGGGCTACGGGGAAATTGAGGGTCCGTACTACTACACCAGCACGCTGCGTACTACTCTGCGCCGCATCACCGATCCCCGGTTCGTCAGCCTGGTGATCCGTGACAAGGATGAAATTTACCAAGCGCTGAAGACTTTTTTCCGGTCCGACGTGCAGGCCTGAAGCCTGTTGTTCGGAATGGTTGATGCCGGTAGGAGTGATGATGTACAGAGTCCGTTGTCCGGGGTGGGATTGGTGCGAAGGAGGGGCGCGCTTGGACGAACTGGCGCAGTTGGAAAAGGATGTCGGAGAGATCATGGCGCTCGCCGGTCAGCACGGCCTGGACCATTACGACATGCGCTTTGAAATTTGCCCGTCCGAGGTCTTGTACAGTTTCGGCGCCTACGGAATGCCCACCCGTTTCGGGCACTGGAGTTTCGGGAAGACTTTTCAACGGATCAAAATGGAATACGACCACAAGTTGAGCCGGATCTACGAGATGGTGATCAACACCGACCCCTGCTACGCCTTTTTGTTACGGGACAACACCCGGGTGCAGAACCGCCTGGTGGTGGCGCACGTGTTGGCCCACAGCGACTTCTTCAAGAACAACATCTACTTCGCCCGCACCCCCCGGACAATGCTGGAAACCATGGCGGCTTCAGCCCGCCGGATTAGGGACTATGAACAGTTTTTCGGACGCGAGCAAGTGGAGGGTTTTCTCGACGCCGTATTGGCCGTGCAGGAACACGTTGATCCACTCCGGTACCGGGCGGCGGCCCGACAACCGGTCGCCCCGCAAGGACAATCGGCGACGTTCGGGTGGACGGCGCCGGTGCCGGCAGTGCCGGCAAAAGACCTCCTGGGGTTCATCCTGCGGCTGGGTGGGGGACTGGAGGATTGGCAGCGGGACATTGTCGGCATCGTCCGGCGGGAATCATTGTACTTCTGGCCGCAGTTTACCACCAGGATCTGCAACGAAGGTTGGGCCACCTACTGGCACCTGAAAATCATGCGCGGCCTTAACCTGACTGAGGAAGACACCATCGAATTCGCCAGGATGCACGCCAAACTCACCCAGCCCTCCCAGGTTGATGTGAATCCCTACCTGCTTGGATCGGCGATCTTCAGGGACATTGAAAGGCGGTTAGGGCATGAAGCCGTCTTTGAGGTCCGGGCCACCTGCGACGATGTAGGCTTGCTCCGTAACCACCTGACTCCGGAGCTGGTCCGGGAACTCGATCTGTTTGTTTTCCGGAAGGTCGGCTACGAATGGCGGGTAGTGGACAAGAACTGGCGGGTGGTACGAGACACCCTGATCGAAAACCGGTTCAACTGCGGCCATCCTTACATAATGGTGGAAACCGGAGACTTCAACCGGCAAGGAGAATTGTATCTGAAACATTACTACGAAGGACTGGAACTGGACGTGCCGTACCTGGAAAAGACGTTGGTCCTCGTCCACCGGTTGTGGGGCCGGCCGGTACATTTAGAGACCGTGCTCGAAAGCAAGGGAGTGGTCTTCTCCTTCTACGGCGATCGGGTAGGCAAGCGGTTTCTGTGATGCTCATAATCCTGGTCGAACGAGACAGACTAAACGGTGAAACACCACTACGGTATGGAAGTGATATGGTGCGTCCGATCTGGAAAGGGGCCGTGACCTTCGGACTGGTGTACATCCCGGTCAAGCTGTACACGGCGACCGAACAACGCGACGTTAAGTTCAACTACTTGCACAGCCGTTGTCACACTCGGATCCGGTACCGCAAGTTCTGTCCCCACTGTGAGGAAGAGGTGAACGAAGACGAAATCGTCCGGGGCTATGAATACGAAAAAGGCCGGTACGTGGTCATGGACGAGGACGAGCTTGAGAACCTGACCGCGGGAGGCGGCAGGAATATCACCCTGCTGGACTTTGTGGACCTGAAGGAAATAGACCCCGTTTACTACGACCGGCCGTACTACCTGGCTCCCGCGGAGGGTGGAGAAAAAGTGTATGCCCTACTACTGGAGGCACTTTCCCAGAGCGGCAAGGTGGGCGTGGCGCGGGTAGCGATTCGCACCAAGGAGTCACTGGCGGTGGTCAGGGTGACCGGACCGGCGCTGTTGATGAGCACCATGCATTATCCGGACGAGGTTCGACCGGCCGCCCACGTGCCCGAATTGAATTACCGTGCTGACCTGCACAAGAACGAGGTTGGGATGGCGCTGAGCCTGGTGGAAAGTCTGGCGGCCCCGTTCGAACCCGAAAAATACCGGGACGACCGGCGGGAGGCGGTGCTCGAACTGATCCGGGCCAAGGTGACGGGCGAGACCGCGGTAGTCACACCGCCGCCGCAAACCGAAAAAGTGGTCGACTTGATGGACGCGCTCAAGTCAAGCATTGAACAGGCAAAAAAAGAACGCGGTGTTGCCAAGGGCGCCGGCAGGGCAAGGGCGGCCGGAAAACCTCGTGAGGAGTCTGTTGTCGAAGACGCCGCCCATCCGTGAAAATAAGGAAATCGCCCTGTGAGGCGATTTCCGTTTTA
>JACUUW010000019.1 GCA_014859075.1 Desulforudis sp. | reverse complement strand
CCGAAAAGTGTGACGGCTGCAAGGGCCAGGACAAGACTGCGTGCATGTACATTTGCCCCAACGACCTTATGGTCCTGGACAAGGAGAAAATGAAGGCCTACAACCGGGCTCCGGACGAATGCTGGGAGTGCCTTTGCTGTGTCAAGATTTGCCCGCAGCAGGCGATGGACGTGCGGGGTTACGCCGACTTCGTCCCGATGGGTGCAAGCTGCGTGCCCCTGAGGGGTTCGCAGGACATTATGTGGACCGTTAAGTTCCGGAGCGGCGCGGTCAAGCGCTTCAAGTTCCCCATCCGGACCACGGAAGAGGGCGGCGCGGTGCCCGACGGCGGTTTCGGCGCGGGCGTGGACGATATTAAAGACCCGGTGCACCTGTTTACCGAGCCGGCTTCGCTGGGCGCGGACGTTCCCAGCCCGAAGAAGTAACGGTATTAACGGAATAAATTCGTAATTTGGAGGAGGTTACACAGAATGCCGAATTTCGAAACTGTTGAAGTCACCACCGATCTGCTAATCGTCGGTGGCGGCATGGCGGCGTGCGGCGCGTCGGTGGAAGCGGCGCACTGGGCGAAAAAGCACGGTCTCAAAGTGGCCCTTGTGGACAAGGCGGCCATGGACCGGAGCGGCGCGGTGGCCCAAGGCCTTTCGGCCATCAACCAGTACCTCGGCCTGCGCGACGGTGAGAATACCATAATGGACTACGTCGAGTACGTTCGCAACGACCTGATGGGCGTCGCCCGCGACGACCTGGTGTACGACATCGCCCGGCACGTGGACTCCACCGTGCACCTGTTCGAGAAGTGGGGTCTCCCGATCTGGCCGAAAGGCGAAGACGATCCCTTCCGGGTGGGTCAGTACCAGCGGGGCGGCCGCTGGCAGGTAATGATCAACGGCGAGTCCTACAAGATCATCGTAGCGGAAGCCGCGAAGAACGCCCTGAACGATGCCGGCGCCGAGATTTACGAGCGCGTCTTCATCGTGGAGCCGCTGCTCGACGGCAACCGGATCGCCGGTGCGGTCGGCTTCAGCACCCGCGAGAACAAGTTCTACGTCTTCAAGGCCCGGGCCGTCCTGTGCGCGATGGGCGGCTGCGTGGGCGTGTTCCGTCCGCGGTCTTCCGGTGAGGGTCTCGGCCGGTCCTGGTACCCGCCGTTCTCCACCGGTTCCAGCGCTTACTTCACCATCAAAGCCGGCGCCGAAATGACCTGCCAGGAAGTCCGGTTCATCCCGGTCCGCTTCAAGGACGCCTATGGCCCGGTCGGCGCTTGGTTCCTGCTCTTCAAGTCCACCGCCACCAACGCCAACGGCGACGTATACATGCAGACCAACGCCGCCGAACTCGAGAAGTGGGGCAGGTTCGGCAAGGTCAAGCCGATCCCGGCTAACCTGCGTAACTGGCTCGGCATGATGGACGTCACGGCCGGCAAGGGCCCGATCTACATGCAGACGGCCGAGGCCATCCAGCGGCTCGCCGCCAAGTACGAGGGCGACGAAAAGGCCTTCAAGAAGAAGATGAAGCACCTCGAGAACGAAGCGTGGGAAGACTTCCTCGACATGACCATTGGCCAGGCTCTCCTATGGGCGGCTTGTGACATCCAGCCCGAGGTCAAGGAATCCGAAATCGCTGCGGCCGAGCCGTACTTCATCGGTTCGCACTCCGGTGCCTCCGGCGCCTGGGTCAGCGGTGCGGAAGACATTGCGCCTCCGGAATACTTCTGGGGCTGGGCCAACATGACCACCGTCAAGGGCCTGTTCGCGGCCGGTGACGCTTCCGGCGCCTCCAGCCACAAGTTCTCCTCCGGCTCGCACGCCGAGGGCCGCATCGCCAGCAAGTCGGCCATGAAGTTCCTGGTCGACAACGACGACGTGCCGAACGTGGACGCGGCGGCTGTGGAGGCTTTGAAGGAAAAGGTCCTGCGGCCGATGACCATCTTTGAGGAAAATAAGGACTTCACCACCGCGGAAGAGGTCAACCCGAACTACATCATACCCAAACAGTACAAGTTCCGCATCCAGAAGCTGATGGACGAGTACGCCGGCGGCTGGGGCTCCAACTTCCAGACCTCCAGGGCGCTTCTCGAAAAGGGCATGGAGTACCTGACGATGCTGCGGGAAGATTCCGAGAAGCTCGCCGCGCGTGACCTGAACGAGCTGATGCGCTGCTGGGAGAACATCCACCGGACCTTGGTCGCCGAGGCCCACATCCGGACTGTACTGTTCCGCGAAGAGACTCGTTGGCCGGGCTACTACTTCCGGGCTGACTTCCCCACGATCGACGACAACTGGGAAGTGTTCGTGAACAGCAAGTACGACCCGAATACCGGCGAGTGGGAAGTCTTCAAGAGAGACATCATCAGACTGTAGCAGCTTGAGAGGGGAGAGCGGGCGAAATCACTGATTTCGCCCGCCGACTTCCTTCTTCTTGTTCTTTCCACAGCCGGATATCTGCGGCTGCAGACAGGACATAGAGCGGATCCGCAGGCGTGACACATAGCGACTGCAGCCGGAGATGGGAGGCCTCAAGCCTCCTTACTATGTGTTTAGTCTAATATTTATGTAGGGTGATATTATGCCAAATAAGAGCATCCTGGTAGTCGGGGGAGGGATAAGTGGGTTGACGGCGGCCCTGGAAGCGGCCGAGGTGGGGTACGAAGTCTTCATTGTCGAGAAAAACCCCTACCTTGGCGGCCGTGTAGCCCAGATGCACCACTACTTCCCCAAACTGTGCCCACCAAACTGCGGACTGGAAATCAACTTCAAACGGCTCCGCAGGAATCCGCGCATCAAGTTTTTCACCTGTGCCGAGGTTGAGAAGATCTCCGGCCGGAAAGGGGACTTTGACGTAGACGTTAAGGTCAGTCCGCGTTTTGTGAAGCCGGAGTGCACCGCGTGCGGTGAATGCGTGGAGGCCTGTCCCGCGGAACGGCTGAACGATTTCAACTACGGCCTGGACAAGACCAAGGCGATCTACCTGCCCCATCCGTTTGCCTTCCCCATGAAGTACTTGATTGACCGGGGAGCGTGTGCGGATAGTTGCAGCAAGTGTGTCGAGGCTTGCAAGTACAACGCCGTCGACCTGAATATGTCTCCCGAAACGGTGAACCTGAAGGTCGGCGCGATCGTCTACGCCACCGGGTGGAAGCCTTATGACGCCGGCAAGATCAGCTACTACGGTTTCGGTCGCCACAAGAACGTGCTCACCAACGTAATGCTGGAGCGGCTGGCGGTTCCGAACGGTCCGACCGAGGGCCGGATTGAGCGTCCGTCGGACGGCAAGGAACCGGAGACCATCGCCTTCGTGCAGTGTGCCGGTTCGCGTGACGAGAACCATCAGGCCTACTGTTCGCAGATCTGTTGCCTGGCCACCTTAAAACACATTACTTACATCCGGGAAAAGAACCCCAACGCCAAGATTTACGTGTTTTACATTGACATCCGGGCCCTGGGCAAGTACGAAGATTTCTACACCAAGGTGGCCCAGGACGAGAACGTGGTGTTTATCAAGGGCAAGGTCGGCGAGATCACCGAAGACCCGGCTACCGGAGACCTGACCCTGGAAACCGAGGACCAGGGCGCCGGCAAGACCGTGACGCAGACCGTGAATATGGTGGTCCTGGCGACCGGCATGGCCCCGTCCACGCTGGAGGCCCGGATTCCTTCGGAACTGGCCGCGCTGGACGCGGGTGGCTTCGTGATTTCCAGCGTGTCCGAGACCGGTATCGGTGGTGCCGGCTGTGCCCGCAAGCCGATGGAGGTCTCGGCGACCGTGCGCGACGCCACGGGGGCCGCGCTCAAGGCCATTCAGGCTACGGTGGGGGGTGGCGAGTAGATGGCGATGACCAAGAAGCAAGCGGTATACTTCTGCACGGGCTGCGGTATCGGCGAAGCCCTGGACATCCAGGCCCTGGTCAAGGTGGCCACGGGCGAGTTCAAGATTCAGGACGTGAAGGAGCATCCCTTCCTGTGCAGCCCCGAGGGTGTCGACCTCATCAAGAAAGACATCGAAGCAGGGGTCAACACCGTTACCATCGCGGCCTGTTCGGAGCGGGTATGCTACGGCGTGTTCGATTTCGGCCCGTCGGTGATCGTGGAACGGATCACCTTGCGGGAACGGGTGGCCTGGGTGCAGGAGCCCGGCGACGAGGATACCAATATGATGGCCGAGGACTACGTGCGGATGGGCCTGACCCACGCGAAGGCGGCCGAACTCCCCGAGCCTTTCGTGGTCGAAAACCCGTCCAAGACCATTCTGGTCGTGGGCGGCGGCCTGACCGGCATGACGGCGGCGCTTGAAGGAGCGAAGGCCGGTTACGATGTGGTGCTGGTGGAGAAGGGCGCGGCGCTCGGTGGTTGGGCCGGCAGTGTATACAAGTTGCCCCCGCTGGCCGAGCCGTATACCGAACCGGAGCAGAACAGCGTTCCGACCCTGACCAAGGCGATCGATGACAACCCCAAGATCAAGGTCTACACCGCGGCGGCCATGGAGAGCATCTCCGGTGGTCCGGGTGTGTTTGAAGCCAAGATTAAACTGAACGGCGACACGGCGAATGCAAGAGTGGGCGCCATCGTACTGGCGACCGGAGCGAAGCCGTACGATCCCAAGAAGTTGGGATACCTTGGTTTCGGCAAGCCCAACGTGGTTACCCACGCCGACGTCGAGGAAATGGCCAAGAACGGCAAGTTGAAAGACGTCAAGCGGGTGGCGTTCATCCAGTGCGCCGGCTCCCGGGATCAGGAGCACCTGCCGTACTGTTCGGCGGCCTGCTGCGTCGAAAGCTTGAAGCAGGCGGCTTACCTGAAGGAGTTCAACCCCGACGCCCAGGCCTATATATTCTACAAGGACATCCGGGCCACGGGTAAATACGAGTATTTCTACAAGGCCGTCCAGCAGACCGGTGCGGTCTTTGTCAAGACCGAGATCCCCGGTGTGCAGGTGAATGAGGACGGCGGCAAACTGGCCGTGGAGGCCGACGACATCATCCTGGGCGAGAAAGTCACGATCGGCGACCTTGACCTGGTGGTGCTGGCGAACGGCATGGAGAGCACGGCTTCTTTCGGAGAAGAGGTCGTCCTGGAATCCGAGGAAGAAGCGGCCGCGGCCAAGGAAGACGAACCGGCCGCTCCGCCGGACCAGATCATCAAGTCCAACCTGCTGAACCTGGCTTACCGCCAGGGTCCCGAGATGCCGGCCCTGAAGTACGGCTTCCCGGATTCACACTTCATCTGCTTCCCGTACGAGACCCGCCGGACCGGGATCTACGCCGCCGGCGCCGTCCGGGCGACCATGCAGGTGCCGACGGCGATCGAGGACGGCACCGGCGCGGTCCTGAAGGCCATCCAGTGCGTGGAGGCCGTGGCCCGCGGCGAGGCTGTGCACCCGAGGGCCGGGGACATATCCTATCCCGAGTTCAACATGAACCGCTGCACCCAGTGCAAGCGGTGTACCGAGGAATGCCCGTTCGGCGCGATCAACGAGGACGAGAAGGGGAACCCGCTGCCGGAGCGGACCCGTTGCCGGCGGTGCGGCACCTGTATGGGCGCCTGCCCCGAGCGGATCATTTCCTTCAAAGACTACTCGGTACCCATGATCGGAGGCATGGGCAAGGCCATCGAAGTCCCGGAAGAAGACGAGGAGAAACCGAGAATCCTCATCTTCGCCTGCGAGAACGACGCCGTTCCGGCGCTCGACATGGCCGGCATCAGCCGCATGAAGTACAGCGCCTGGGTACGCGTCATCCCGCTCCGGTGTCTGGGCTCGCTGAACCTGGTCTGGATCTCCGACGCGATGTCCGGAGGCTTTGACGGAGTAATGCTTCTGGGTTGCCGGCACGGTGACGACTACCAGTGTCACTTCATCAAGGGCAGTGAACTGGCCGAGATCCGCTTGTCCAAAGTTTCGGAAACGCTCGACCGGCTGGGACTCGAGTCCGAGCGCTGCCGCATGCACCAGATCAGTATCATGGATTACTACCGGATTCCGAAGCTCATTGAAGAGTTCGTCGAGAAGATCGACGAACTGGGTCCGAACCCCATGAAGGGTTTCTAGGCCTGATTCGAGAGGGATCCCGACCGCGGTACCCCCGCGGTCCGGGAGTCCCATTCCCGCCGTCCAGGGTGCCGGCGGGGATCGTGGGGAGCCGTGGAGCGGTTCAAGGGGCCGTATCTCTGCAAAGGAGGCGCTCAAGCGCGCGGACCCTCGTGCTGGGCGGCGACCACCGGATAAACCGGATAAACCGGAAGGCTGTGAACGGCGAGGGTGTCGTGTCGGGTTGGACCCGGTGTCTGTACCCGGCGAACTGACCAGCGTTGCGCCTTCAGGCCTTGGAAGTTTTCCGTTGCTGATCAATGGGGATAAATTTTTTGGACCAGTCTGGAGGGGGTAGAGCAAATGACCGCTGCGAATAAGCAGGCATCCAGGTACGACCCCGCCTTTGCCAACGAACTGTACGCCATTGAGAACGGGGAGTACATGAAGCAATGTATGCAGTGCGGCCTGTGTGTCGTGACCTGTCCGGCCCGGCACTTGATGGATCTGCAGCCGCGGAAGTATTTCAAGGCGATCCAGGCCGGGGACCGCGACCAGGTGCTGAAGGCGAACACGCCGTGGCTGTGCACATCCTGCAACCTGTGCACCGTGCGTTGCCCGCGCGGCATTCCGATCATTGACGTGATGCACGGGATGAAACTGTACCTTGCGCAGAAACAGGGCATTAAGGTTGCTCCGGGAGCACTGTTCAGCAAGACCTTCTTTGACGTCATGTTAAAGCGCGGACGGCAGTGGGAAGCCTGGCTGACCCAAATGTACTATTTGAAGGCTGGACCGGGCGCGATCAAGGATGCGATGAAGATGATCGACGTCGCCCAGGCGATGGTGTTCAAAAAGCGTCTGCCGCTGGCACCGGCCAAGACCATCAAGGGTAAGAGCCAGCTGAAGAAAATCTACGAGAAGGCTGCGGCACTGGCAAAGGAGGGACACTAGATGGGATACATTTTTTATCCGGGCTGCGCCTCGGAGGCCACCGGTAAAGCCAGTTTCATCTCCTTTGAGGCCGTGGTCAAAGCGCTGGGCATGGACGTCCATGACGAAATTCCGGATTGGAACTGCTGTGGCGCGAGCCTGGTGGCCAACGCCGTCGGCGACTTGGCGCAACAGGCGATCGCCGCCCGCAACCTCGCCCTGGCCGAGAAGGCGGGCAAGGACGTCATCGTTGCCTGCAGTTCCTGTTACCTGAACCTGTCCTGGACCAACGAGAAAATGAAGATCGATCCCAAGTTCCACAGCCAGATCAACGAGGCTTTGGGTGCCGGCGGCCTGTCTTACAGCGCCGGTCTGCAGGTTCGCCACTTGATTGACGTGCTGATCAACGAAGTCGGCCTGGATAAGGTCCGGGAGCGGACCATCAAGCCGCTGGAAGGCCTCAAGGTGGCCTGCTACTCCGGTTGCCAGACCGTGCGCGCTATCCGCCGTCCGGATTTCGACGATGTGGAGTTTCCGGTAATGCTGGACCGGCTCGTGGAGGCCTTAGGAGCAACGGCGGTGCCGTTTCCGATGGCCGCCCGGTGCTGTGGTGGTGCGCAGCAGTTCACCAATCCCGAGCTGATTTACGACCTCACCGGCAAGGTGCTGGATTCGGCGGCCGAGAACGGTGCCGACGTGATCGTGACGCCGTGCCCGATGTGCGCCTTGAACACGGACGCTTTCCAGGACAAGATTGCCAAGCTGAAAAAGAAGAAGTACAACATGCCGGTACTGTTTGTCACCCAGTTGATGGGGGTAGCTTTTGATCTGAAGCCGAAAGACTTGGCCTTCCCGTACAATATCGTTTCGCCGTACAAGAAACTGGCGAAGTGGGTCAAAAAATAGTTTTCCAGATCTTTGAAAAATGCAATCGGTCCGGAAAGATCCGGGCCGGTTGTTTTTTGCAGGAATGCAGGAATCGGAATTCAAGAATTCAGAATACGGGTTTGATCGGGGAACAAGAATACAGGCAGGACGAGTTGTAAAGCGGGTGATTCGTCGTGAAAAGGCGGGCCGTTCGACTGCTGGTGGGGGTTATGTTTCTGACGGTGTTCTGCGGTGTCTTTGTTTCTTCCTGCCGCTGGTCGCCCCCGAGCCCGCCGCCGGATCCGCCGCCCGGAGTCCGGATTGTTGGGGACCGGGAGCTTCCAGGCCACCGGATGGAGTTGGTCGGCTTTTACCTGCGCACGGATGATTCCACGGATTCGTATCCCTCGCTGCAAACCTGCGGCGGACGACTTGGTCCAGAGGCACCGG
Organism: Desulforudis sp.; assembly: GCA_014859075.1. Lineage (GTDB taxonomy): Bacteria > Bacillota > Desulfotomaculia > Desulfotomaculales > Desulforudaceae > Desulfopertinax. The sequence goes on along the minus strand of JACUUW010000019.1, from coordinate 8,255 downwards.
TTGGCTGGCATCGCCGTCTGGCGTCTGGGTTACGAGCGGCCGCTTTTTTGGGAAACCCTCGACCGTCAAGAGGAATTGGCTCCTGGAGCGTAATGCGTCATCCGGCAGATTTTTATGCCGCTTTCGGGAGGGCTGTGTCTTTCTTGCCTTTGGCTGCGGCTGTATAATATAAGGAGATTCTGTCCAAGGGGGGTGTTTCGATGCAGTGGAAACGGGTTTTGGTATTCATCGCACTGGCTGCTTTTGTGGCCGGGATCATGTTCGCGGTCGGCAACGCGCTTGTACGGGATATATATGAAAAAGAACCGGCGGTGGCGGACGACTCCCCCCAAGCCCGGCCCGAGAGGCCCGGACTGGATCCGGGGGTGATCGTGGATATCGTGGACCGGACCAGCCCGGCGGTGGCGAAGATTGATACGGTGATACCCGGCAGCGGTAGTGAATGGGGTCCGTTATTTAACGATCCGTTTTTCCGTGATTTCTTCGGCCGTCCCTACATGACCCCGCCCGGTCCGAGCCGGAGAGGAATGGGTTCCGGATTTCTGTTTTCCGCTGACGGCTACATTCTGACAAACGAACACGTCATCAGAAACGCCGAGGAAATCTGGGTGACCCTGACCGGGTTCGACGCGCCGCTCCAGGCCAAGTTGGTTGGTTCGGATTACGACCTGGACCTGGCGGTGTTGAAGGTGGATGCTCCACGAAAACTGCCCTATCTCACGCTGGGTGATTCCGACGAGGTACAGGTCGGCGAATGGGTGATCGCCATCGGCAACCCTTACGGGCTGGATCACACGGTCACCGTCGGGGTGGTCAGTGCCAAGGGCCGCCCGGTCACTATCGAGGATCGCTACTACGACAACCTGCTGCAAACCGACGCCTCCATTAACCCCGGTAACAGCGGCGGCCCGCTCCTGAACCTGCGCGGTGAGGTGGTGGCCATCAACACCGCGGTGAACGCCCAGGCACAGGGCATCGGCTTCGCCATTCCGACCACTACCGTTCGCCCGGTGCTGGACGAGTTGATCAAGACTGGGGGCATCAGCCACGCTTGGCTGGGGGTACAGTTGGAATCGGTATCGCCCGAGCTTGCCCAGTACCTGGACCTGAAGAACGCCGCGGGGGCGTTCGTCCGCGTGGTGGTGGCGGAGAGCCCGGCGGCGCGGGCCGGCCTTAAGGCGGGTGATGTGATCCTGGAGCTTGACGGGGCTGAGGTGGATAACCCGGAAAAGGTAATCAGGGCGATTCGCACCCACAAAGTGGGTGAAGGATTGGACGTAAAGGTATTCCGGGAAGGGCGCACCCTGAGTATCGAGGTGAAACTCGGCGAAAAACCAACCCGATAGGTGCCAGGCACTAACTTATTAACTTATTTCAAAGCGGAGGGACAGCCTTATGGCTTTGACGACCGAAACTCTCACTGTTCAGGGCATGACCTGCGGCGGCTGCGTGGCCGCGGTGGAGCGCGCGCTTCTACAGGTTCACGGGGTAACCGCGGTCGCGGTGGATCTGCAGGCCGGGGAAGTCGGGGTGGACTACGACCCCGGGCGGACCGGACGGGAAGAGTTGGTGCGGGCCGTGGTCCAGGCCGGTTTCAAGGTCGCATCCTGACAACCCAGCCGAAAGGCTTGATCGCCGCGTCAGCGACTTCGTGTTCACAACACGGTTTGTCTCCGTTATAATAAAAAAAAACCATTGTTGCGGGAGTAGCATGGACAGAAGCAAACTTCTCTACACGGCAATATTTCTTTTCAGTCTTTTGATTCTGACCGGAGATGCATACGCGGAAGAACCCGAGATCACGGGGGAAGCCGCGGTACTACTTGATCTTGGCTCCGGTCAATTTCTTTACGAAAAAAACGCGGACAAGATAATGTATCCGGCCAGCACCACCAAGGCGCTGACCGCCTTGTTGGTTGCCAGGAACGGTAACCTCGACGAAGTGGTGGCGATGAGCGAGAGTGCCGTCTATGCCGGCGGTTCGGCTATCTGGTCTACCCCGGGAGAACGGTTCAGCCTGGAAGATCTGCTCTGGTGCATACTGCTGAATTCGGCCAACGACGCTACCACTGCGGCGGCCGAGCACCTGGGCGGTTCGGTTGAGGGCTTTGCGGCGATGATGAACGAAGAAGCCCGCCGTCTGGGCGCGCAGAACAGTCATTTCGTCAATCCGCATGGTTTGCACGATGATCAGCACTATACCACGGCCCGGGATCTGGCCCTGATCGGCCGGGCGGCCCTGGCGGAGCCGCTCATCCGGCGGATGGCCGGCACGCAGACACACCAACTGGTGCGTGAAGATCAGGAGGCCTTGAGTCTCTTGAAAAACACCAACAATTTGCTCTGGCAATATGACGGTGTCATCGGCCTTAAGACCGGTTACACTTCAAAAGCGGGACAGTGCTTGATCGCCGCCGCCGAGAAGGACGGGCGCACGTTGGTGTCCGTGGTGCTCAAGAGCGAAAACGACCTGATCTGGACGGACACGGCCACACTGTTGGACTACGGGTTTGACCGTTTCCAAGAGGTGGACATGGTTATCGAGGGTGACCCCGTATGTTCGGTGCCGGTGGTCTACGGCCAAAGCACGGCGCATCTCTTGGCCGGGGCCGGTCTGGCGCACGTGATTCCGGTGGACCGGCCGGAGGCCGGTCGCTGGGAGGTCAGGCTTGACCGTGAATTGATCGCGCCCCTGCGCCGGGACGAACCGGTCGGCGAGTTGGCTGTGTTTTACGCGGGCGAAGAAGTGGGACAGGTCCCGTTGGTGGCCGGTCACGACGTGGGCCGGTTGGTCTACACGACCTGGTGGTTCCGTAGCGGCCTGGGAGTGGGCGTTTTTATACTGTTTGTCGGCCTGTTGCGGTTTACCGTCCGCCGCCGGCGCTCCAGTCTCTATCGGGGTTCCCGGATTCGGTCCCTGTAGCCGTTCCCCGGCACGATTCTGGTCAAGAGTGCGGTGAACGGCTGGATGAAGGGCAGAAAGGCCAGGGAGGAAGCGACGTTGAAAACGGTATGGGCTATGGCCACCTGGCCTGGGAGTTCCGAACCGGACATCCGGATCAGGACGGCGAATTGAGTGGCGAACGGCAGGACGACGACCGCGCCGGCGAGGTTTACAATAAGGTGGGCGGCCGCCACCCGCTTTCCGGCGGCCGAACTACCCAGGCTGGCAAGAATGGCCGTGAAGCAGGTGCCGACGTTATTCCCCAGAATAAAGGCCACCGCGGTGGGCAGTCCAATCAGTTCATCCCGGGCCAGGGCGATCACGAGCCCGGTGCTCGTGGCTGAGGAGTGTAGGATTCCGGTAAACAGAGCCCCGGCGGCGGCGGCGCCGAGGTGATTGTCACCTAGGCCGGCCAGCAATTCGCCGAACCACGGTTCAGCGGCCCAGGGGGCGAACGCCGCCGCCAGTGCGTTCAAACCCAAGAAGATCAAGCCGAAGCCGACCATGGCCTCGCCCAGCCGGGAAACCGCACTCCGGCGTCCAACCGCCCACAGGATACCGCCGGCCACGACCGCCGGCAGGGCCACGCGGCCGATATCCAGGGACATCAGCTGTACTGTAAGACAGGTCCCCACGTTGGCGCCGAGAATGACCCCGATCGCTTGGGGCAGGGTCATGATGCGGCTGTTCACGAAACCGATGGTAAACACCGAAACCGCCGTACTGCTTTGCACAAGGGCGGTCGTGACCAGTCCCGTCACCGCGGCGGTGAACGGGGTTCCGGCCAGGCGCAGTAAAGCCCGGCGGATTTTTTCCCGGGCCAGGTTTTCCAGTCCGCCCTGCACCAGGCGAAGCCCCCAGAGGATCATAAGGAGCCCACTGAGAAATACCAGTACACCCGCCAGTTCATAATCACCTCGGTCTACAGCGCTCCTTAAACACTATGAGGGGAACAGTTCTTAATTTCCAAGGTCGGCAAACCGATGACTACTTTGATGACTACTTTATGGGGGGGGGAGAGCATCAGGTGTCGGCAGAACTTCTGCAATTTATTCGAAACTACAGCCATGACTTTCAGAATCACCTGCAAGTCATCTCCGGGCTGGCACAACTGAATAGAACCGAACGCATAAGGGAATACATCGGACAAGTGTCCGGGCAAATCAGGGAGATCACCAAGATTGTGAAAACCCCTTCCCCGGAAGTGGCCACCGCCCTGCTCGCCTTTCAACAGCAAGCGGTCCGGTATGGGATTCCGCTGGTTTTCGACATCAAGACGGAGTTGGACGGTTGGCCGGTGGCCGGGGACGAAATCAGGAGCCTGCTGGTTCAGGCGTTCGCCGATATCGGTGTCCTGTTGGCCTTCCTGGAAGGTATCAGCGAACCGGTGACCGTAACGGTCGTGGGTGCCGACAACAAGTTCATTTTCCGGGTTGAACTGCCGGTCACGGGGGATGCGTCCGTGAAGGGCTTGGAAGAAAGCCTGGCCCAGGTGAACATGAGCCTGGAACCTTTCGAGGGCCGGGCCAGCGTCCTGGTGGAGAAATCAAGCACCAGGATTTTTCTGGTCTTTCCCCGACGGGAGGAGTAACCCTTTGTTCAAGGATTACGCCAAGGTCTACTTCAAGGCCGGTGACGGCGGCAACGGCTGTGCGGCCTTTCGACGTGAGAAATATGTGCCCTACGGCGGCCCGTCCGGAGGGGACGGGGGCCGGGGGGGACACGTTATCCTGCGGGCTGACGAGGGACTGCGCACCCTGGTGGACTTTCGCCACCGCCGGCACTACAAGGCCGAACGGGGCACGCACGGCCAGGGCAATGACAGGCACGGCCGCAAGGGCGAGGATCTGGTCATAAGGGTTCCGGTGGGCACCGTGGTCCGGCGGGCCGTTGACGGGCACCTGCTGGCCGATCTGACGGTGGACGGCCAGGAGTACCGGGTGGCCCGGGGCGGTCGGGGCGGCCGGGGAAACGCGCGTTTCGCCACCCCCCGGAGGCGGGTACCCGGTTTCGCTGAAAAAGGTGAGCCCGGAGAAGAACTATGGTTGGAGCTGGAGCTGAAACTCCTGGCCGATGTCGGGCTGGTCGGGTTTCCGAATGCGGGAAAGTCGACGATCATCTCTCGAGTCTCCGCGGCGCGACCCAAAATTGCCGATTACCCGTTCACGACGCTTGAGCCGCACCTGGGAGTGGTGCGCGTGGATGAGGGGTCGAGTTTTGTCCTGGCCGATATTCCCGGCCTGATCAAGGGCGCCCACGAGGGTGTCGGGCTGGGTCACCGTTTTCTGCGGCACGTGGAGCGGACCAGGGTTTTGTTGCACGTGGTGGACGTCTCGGGGCGTGAGGGTCGTGATCCGGTGGAGGACTTCGATGTCATTAACCGCGAACTGGCCGCCTATGACCCGCAATTGGCGTCACGGCCGATGATCGTCGTCGCCAACAAGATCGATCTCCCCGGAGCGGGCGAAAACGTGGAACGTCTGGCGGCGGCCTTGGGGAACCGTTACGAGTTATTCAGAACCTCGGCCTTGACCGGTGAGGGGTTGGAACGGCTCATCTTCAGGGTGCACCAGGTTCTGGAGACAATTCCGGCGGCACCGCTGCACCAGGCGGCACCACGGGATGAGGCGGGCGAGGCGGATGAGGCCCGAGAGCCGCGTTTCACGGTGGCCAAAGACGGCGACACCTTTACGGTGCGCGGCCGGGAAGTTGAACGCCGGGTGGCCATGACCGATCTCGGTAACCCGGAGGCGGTCGACCACCTGCAATTCTGGTTCAACCGGGTCGGGATTGAGGAGGCCCTGCAGGCCCGCGGCATCAGGGCGGGAGATACGGTAAGAATCGGTGATTTCGAATTTGAGTATGTCGAGAACCCTGTAAGTTAGCGGATTTTTGTGCTATCATTGGGGCAAGAAATCAGAATTCAGAATCCCGAATTCAGAATCCAGAAGAAAGAGGAAGATTAATGGGTCCAAAGAATTCGGAAACACAGAATTCGGAAGGTCAGAGGAAGTAGTTATATAATTCCTTCCGCTTATTCTGACTCCTGAATTCTGTATTCTACGGGGTTAAGGGATGGAGAGCGGTGCAGAGGGCGGATTTTATAAACTGCAAGCGGCTTGTAGTCAAGATCGGCACGAGTTCGCTGGCCTACGACACGGGCAAACTTGACCTGAACACCATCGAGATTCTGGTGCGACAGTTGGCCGATCTGCACAACCAGGGCCGGGAAGTGCTGCTGGTGACTTCGGGTGCAATCGGGGCCGGCGCCGGGAAGCTTGGGTTGAGACGGGCGCCGCGGACCATCCCCGAAAAGCAGGCCTGTGCCGCCATCGGCCAAGGCATGCTCCTGCACATGTACGAGAAATTTTTTGCCGAGCACGGCATCACCGCCGGCCAGGTTTTGCTCACCCGGGAGGACTTTGCGGAGCGCCGGCGGTTTCTCAATGCCCAGAACACCCTGCGCGCCCTGTTGGGATTCGGGGTGGTGCCGATCATCAACGAGAACGATACGGTGGCCGTGGACGAAATAAAACTCGGGGATAACGACTACCTTTCGGCCCTGGTGGCCGGGCTGATTGATGCCGATCTGCTGCTCATGCTCACTGACACGGATGGTCTGTACACTGCTGACCCACGCAGCGAACCGGACGCCCGGCTGATCTCCTGGATTGACGAAATCACCCCTGAAATCGAGAGACTGGCGGGTGCCGCCGGCAGCCGCCTCGGTACGGGCGGCATGATTACCAAGCTGCAGGCCGCCCGGATCGCCACCCACGCCGGAGTGCCCACCGTGATCGCCCGGTCGTCCGCGGAAAACGTCCTGCGCCGGATTCTGGCGGGGGAGGAGCTTGGCACCGTTTTCCGCGCGGTGCCGCACCGGATGGAAATGCGCAAGCAGTGGATCGCCTACGGCGCCTCGGTGGGCGGGCGGATAATGGTGGACGCGGGTGCGGCCCGGGCTTTGCGGGAAAAGGGCGGAAGCCTTCTGCCGTCCGGTGTGGTGGCCGTGGAGGGTGGGTTCGAAATCGGTCAGACGGTCAGCATCGTTGATCCCGACGGCCGGGAAATCGGCCGGGGGTTGGCCAATTATTCAGCCGCCGAGATCGACCGCATCAAGGGCTGTAAGACCACGGCGGTGCCGGAAATTCTGGGTTACCGCCACTCCGAGGAAATCATACACCGCAACAACATGGTTATTGAACCTTAAGGAGGGACGCGTTTTTGGACAAACTGTGGGCGCCATGGCGAAGCCGTTACGTCACCGGCGCGGCAAAAGATCCTGATCCGGACTGTATCTTCTGCGAGAAGCTCCACGGCGATCCGGGCCGGGATGCCGAGAACTATCTCCTGACCCGGACCCGGTGCTGCTTCGTCATCTTGAACTTATACCCTTACAACAACGGCCACCTGCTCGTGGCCCCTAAACGCCACGTCGGCGACATAGAGGAGCTGGCCGCGGAGGAGATGCTGGAGCTGTTTGAAGTGACGCGTTGGATGGTAGAGGTACTGCGCCGGGCTTTCAGTCCGGACGGTTTCAACATCGGGATCAACGTGGGCCGGGTGGCCGGCGCCGGCATTCCGGGCCACTTCCATATCCACATCGTCCCCCGCTGGAACGGGGACACGAACTTCATGCCCGTCCTCGGGGACGTAAAGGTTATTTCTGAAGGTCTGGACGATACCTACCGCAAGTTGCGTGCGGCTATTGAAGAGGTTTAACACACCGAATGAACCGACAAAGGAGGAGATACGGATGAGCGACCCAATCACACAGGCGGTGGTCGAAAAGGCGTCCCGGGCCCGGGAAGCGTCTCGGATGTTGGCCTACCTTTCCACCGACGTCAAGGACCGTGCCCTGGAGGCGATGGCCGCGGCCTTGCTCGAGAACGCGTCCGTCATCCTGGAGGCGAATGCCCGGGACATCGCCGCCGGTGAGGCACGGGGCTTGTCGCGGGCCCTGTTGGACCGGTTGCTGCTTACCGAATCACGCATTCGGGACATGGCCGACGGGCTGGGCGTCATCATCAACCTGCCCGACCCGGTGGGTGAGGTCCTGGATATGGTCACCAGGCCGAACGGTCTACAGGTCGGGAAAATGCGGGTACCACTCGGGGTGATCGGGATGATCTACGAGGCCCGCCCCAACGTTACCGTCGACGCCGCCGGACTCTGTCTCAAGGCCGGCAACGCGGTCGTGCTCCGGGGCGGCAGTGAGGCCATCCATTCCAACACGGCGATCGCCCGGCTCATTGCCGGGGCCGCCACGCACTCCGGGATTCCGGAGGGCGCGATCGAATTCATCGACCTA
>JACUUW010000018.1 GCA_014859075.1 Desulforudis sp. | reverse complement strand
GCGTGACTTTATTAACTGTTGCGGTGACCGCCGGGCCGACTTCTATTATCCGGTGGTTAGGGCGGAAGTGGTCGAGCAAAAATACCCGGGCGGCCGGCGCACCTATGTAAGGCTGTCTGACGGACGGTTCACCGGGGGCAACCTGGTCCTGTTCCGGCCGGCGGTGTTTGATCGGTGCCGGGAAAAGGCCCAGGAGTTCGCCCAACACCGCAAGAATCCCCTGAGACTGGCCGCGATGGTCGGTCCCGTTTTTATCCTGCGCTTTCTACTGCGGCGCCTGAGCCTGGCCGACGCCGAGCGCCGGATCACCGCCCTGGTGGGAATCACCGGACGGGCGGTGGTCTCGGAGTTTCCGGAGTTGGCCGTTGACGTGGACAAACCGGAAGACTACGCCCTGGTCTGCGCTCAGAATTCCGTCCACTGTTCGTAGGTTGACCAACCTAACAGGTCGTACCCCACTCAGTAGCGGGCCGCCGCCTCGGTGTAGTTGAAGACCCCGAGCAGCACCATTGCGGTCGCCCAGAACGGGGACAGCAGCCCGGAAGCCGCCAGCGCCACAAGTCCGGTACCGACGATGACCCGCAGCAACTGCTGCACCGGGCCGTTATTCGGCTTGAAGTCCAGCCGCCAGTCCGGTTGCTCCAGCAACCGTTCACGCCAGTTCACCGTCATCCATTCTCCTTTCCTAAATGTGCGACAGAGAACGTCCCCTGTTTTGTTAGCTTTCCCGGGGAACAGGGGTGGCTACCCGTTAATCACCAATGGTCCTTTGACCGGGGTTTTTGATCGCAACCGGCCCATTTACCTGCAGATCAGCAAGTGGTGGTGGAAGTTCAACAACTGACGAAAAGATTTCCCGGGGCGCAGGCGTTGCGGGGGGTTGAACTGACGGTACGCCGGGCGGTCTAAACGGCCAACCCCTCCCCGCGAGCCGCTGCCGACAGTCCGCGGTCGAAACTCAAGAGACGCAGTTCGGGAAATCGATGCGCAACCGTTTTCGCCTTGGCTTCCCGGACCCCCACGGAGAAGGGCAAAAAAATCCGCCCGGCACTCGCGGGGTTGAGTGCTTCTGAATAACGACCGACGACCGACGACTATTTCGTCAGGGTCAGCAGCCACTGCTCACCCTGTGCTTCGATCTGCACCGACCAGCCCTTGCCCGTAGCCAGACGTTTGATGTTTTCCCGGGCGGCTTCGGAGTCGCCGAGCACCGTGACGGTCCCCTTCTCCCGGGCGTCGATCGCCCGCTTGACCAGCAGTACGGGTTCGGGGCAGACCAGGCCGCAAACGTTTACGTCAGGCACTTTCATTCACCCTCCCTTTGTTGGCGAAGACCTTTACCGTGGATAAGGCGAAACCGATGGCCAGGACCACCGCGAAGCCAGCGACGACGGCAATCTGTCCATTGGGCGGAACACCCGCGGGACTGGCGGCCAGGCCGAAGTTATGGGCAAAGGCCGCCCCGACCAGAACGCCCAGGATGGTGACGGCGGAGTCGGTGTTGCCCTCCGCCGCCGAGACGAGCTGGCGGAGCGGACAGCCGGCGACCAGGGTGAAGCACAAACCGGCCAAGGCCATGCCCAGGAAGTTCCACAGGGCTTCGGTGTGGGCCACCGGCTGGCCGGTGAGGCCGACGTTTATGTTCCCGACGATCAGATTTCCGATGAGCGCGGCGCCGAAGAGGCTCACCATCCCAAACAGCAAGTACGGATCCCGGAACATGATCATATCGCGGATGGGGCCCACCAGGCAGAACCGGGCCCGCTGGGCGAGCGCACCGACTACGAGACTCGCGCCCAGGGCCGGTAGGAGCGGGGCCCGCATGGCCCCCGGCCCTTCGGTACTGAAATGGAAAACCGTGGAATTAATCAATAACAAGACCAGCAGAACACCCATGATGAACGGGAAAACCAAGCCGTGCGCCTCGTTTTGACGGGTGGCGCGGCCCAGGCTGAAACCCCGGTTGATGAACCAAATGCCGACGGCGATGCCGATGGCGAACCCGGGCAGGGCAATCCAGGCGTTCAGGTCGCCGGCGGACATCCGCAGGAGCATCCGCAGCGGACACCCCAGAAACACCAAAAAGCCGATCATGCCGATAAAGGCCAGGACGAACCTCGTCAGGGCGTTTGAGCCCCCCATGGCGCGGAACGATCTTGAAGCCAGGGCCGCGACAAAGGCCCCGAACACGATTCCGATGATTTCCGGGCGGACGTACTGGACCGGTGCGGCGCGGTGCAATCCTACTCCCCCGGCGATGTCCCGCAGAAAGCAGGCGATGCATATTCCCATGTTCGCGGGATTGCCGGCTAACGTCAGGATGACGGCCAGGGCGCCGATGGAGAGGCCGGTGAGAATGACCAGGCCTTTGCCTTTCAGCGTAAACATTGTTTTTCACCTCTCTCGGAAGAATGCTTTTGGAGGAGGGAAGTGGGAATCGAACACCACCCCGACCGTTAGGCGCGGCCGACGGATTTGCATTCCGCGGGGAGCCCAGCTCCTTTCCCTCCAGGCGTTGATTGCCGTTACACCTCCCTTCTACCATCCAATTGTGCGAGGAATGATAAAAGTCCTTCATTTAAGCCATAAAACAATCTTATAAATAGAACATTTTTGCGCTTAGCATAACAACGAGTTATGGAAATATGGTACAGAGGACCGTGCGGGGGAGGAGTTTACTTGATCAGGGAAAGAAAGGCATGCGTGGGCCTGGAGAGACTCCGGTCCCGCGGGTATATGAGGTGCAGGCTGCGGGAGAGATCAAGGCCTTTGAGGGTACGTAGTTCAATCCGGCCGTTTTTTGCGGCATTTTCGGCGGCCCAGCGGGACACGAACGAGATGCCCAGTCCCGCCTCCACGGCGGCCAGTACCGACTCGGTACTGCCAAACTCCCCGGCGATCTGTAGGCTGTCGAGGGGAACGCCGGCGCCCTCAAGCTTCTCTTCAATGACCCGGCGCGTTCCGGAATCGTGTTCACGGACAATCATTTTTTCTCCGACCAGGTCATCGGCGGCTACTTCCTTCCGGGTGGTCAGAGGGTGACCGGTGGGGATGATCAGCACCAGCTCGTCGTTGATAAAGGCCGTGCAGGTGATTTCAGTACAGTCGATCGGGGCACCTACCACGCCGATGTGGATGGCTTCTTCCCGGAGGCGGTTGATAATCTTGCCGGTGTTGCTCACCTCGAGGGAAACATCCACCAGGGGGTACTCCTTCTTGAATTCGCTGATCAACCTGGGCAGAAGGTAATGGCCGGGAATGCTGCTGGCCCCGATCGCCAGACGCCCCTTGACCTCCTCGGCGAACGAACTGATTTCCTCTTTCGCCCTCTGGGTGATGGAAATGATCCGGCCGGCGAAGTGATAAAGGACGATCCCGGCATCGGTCAACTCGACCCGGCGGCTGGTGCGGTTCACCAGCTTGGTGCCGTAATGTGCCTCCAGCATGGCGATGTGTTTGCTTACGGCCGGTTGAGTCAGGCTCAGCAACTTTGCGGCGCGGGAAAAGCTCTTGTGCTTGGCCACCATGACAAAGGTTTCGAGGTAGTTGAGATTCATTCTAAATCCTTCCCATCAACCTGCTATTACAACTCTAATTATATTCTCTTCGGTTATTTATGCAATAAATCTTTTGCCTGACCCCGGGGGAAAATGAAATATAGCACGGGGAGGTAAGTTATGGATAGAATGTTGACGCTGGCGGACGTACAGGAAGCCAGGCGCCGTTTTGCAGGGGTGGTTCGGTATACCCCGCTCGAAGTCTCGCGGACCATCAGCGACCTGTTGGGCCGCCGCATCTACTTCAAAATGGAAAACCTGCAGCGTACCGGCTCGTTCAAGTTGCGCGGGGCTTATAATAAGATTTCGCGGTTGCCCAACGGCGGTTGCGGTGTAATCGCCGCTTCGGCCGGAAACCACGCCCAGGGCGTGGCTCTGGCAGCCGGGCGGCGGGGTATCCCGGCGACAGTCGTAATGCCGCGAACGACTCCGCGTAGTAAAATCGAGGCCGCCGTGGGGTACGGCGCCCGGGTGATACTCGCCGGCCGGGACTACGGGGAGGCCAGCACGGTTGCCGAACGGATGGCGAAGAAAACCGGCGCCCATCTTATTCCGGCGTTTGAGGACCCCGAGATTGTAGCCGGTCAGGGTACGATCGGCTTCGAGATTCTTGAGCACTTGCCCGACGTTGATGCGGTACTGGTGCCTACGGGCGGGGGCGGGCTGATCAGCGGGGTTTCCCTGGTCCTGAAAAACCTGAAGCCGGATACCCGGGTCATCGGCGTAGCGGTCCGGGCCGCACCGGCGCTTTTTCTTGCCCGGCGGAACGGGAGGATACGGGGTGTGCCGGTAAAGATTACCCTCGCCGAGGGAATCGCGGTTAAGAGACCGGGGGATTTGAACTTCCGGTACATTGAGCGTTTCGTCGACGATATAGTGCTTGTGGACGAGCAGGAGATTGCCGTGGCCATCCTCCTGATTCTCACCCGTACCAAGACGGTTGTCGAAGGGGCGGGGGCGGTGGGGTTGGCCGCACTCCTGATGGACCGGGTGGGCCTGTATGGCCGCCGGGTCGCCGTAATCTTGAGTGGCGGCAATATTGACGCCGCTGCCATTATCAGGTTGGCCGCCGCCGCAAAAAAGTTGCCGATTGGGCAGGATTCGAACAAGTGGCGCCGAAAATTCTTGCCTTAGCACACAGGGCACGTTCCCTTAATTGTAGAAGGTACGGGTGCTTTATGCCTTTGGCTTGGGCCGGGTCGTCCCGGCACTTGGAAGGTGGTGAACGGTGTGGAGATTACCGATGTGCGCATTCGCAAAGTCTTGGATGAGGGCAAAATGAAGGCCATCGTCTCGGTTACCCTGGACGATGCTTTTGTGATTCACGACATCAAGGTAGTTGAAGGCCAAAGCGGCTTGTTCGTAGCCATGCCCAGCCGTCGAACACCAAGCGGGGAGTTCCGCGATATTGCCCACCCAATCAATCCATCCGCCCGGGCTTTGATCCAGGATGCGGTACTGCGGGCCTATTCAGACCGGGACGGCGAGCGCGTATCATAAAGCTTGAAACCGGCAAGTACGAAACCTTTTATCGGGCAGGGAATTATCAGCAACCTGTTGAATCAATCCGAATATACGTAATCCAGGATTCAATACCGGCTCGGGGGGTCCAAATGGCTCTAGCGGCAGTCATACTGGCGGCTGGAAAAGGAACAAGGATGAAGTCGCGCCGACCAAAGGTTTTACACCAGGTTGCCGGTCAACCCATGGTGTCTTATGTATTGGAGGCGGTCCGGGAGGCCGGAGCTCAACGGGTGATCGTGGTGACCGGTTACGGTCACGAAGCGGTGGCTTCCGTTGTCGGAGAACTCGGTGGAGAGGTCGTGGTTCAGGAACCGCAACTCGGTACAGCCCACGCCCTGCTGCAAGCGGATAGGGCGCTGGCCGGTTTCCGGGGGGACGTGGTGGTCGTTTGCGGCGATACCCCGCTCTTGCGCGCCGAAACCCTGACCAGGCTGGTGGTGCAGCGCCGGTCGTCGGGGGCCGCGGCCACCGTGCTCACCGCGTTTGTGGACGATCCACGGGGTTACGGTCGGGTGGTGCGCGACAGCTCGGGTCGCATCGTCCGTATCGTGGAACAGACGGACGGTTTGCCGGAGGAACTGGCGATCCGCGAGATCAACGCCGGTGTTTTTTGTTTTTCAACGAAAGGGTTGTTTTCGGCGCTACGCGAGATCTCTTGCGAAAACCGGCAAGGTGAATACTACCTGACCGATATTCTTGCCGTATATATCCAAAGCGGCCGCCTGATTACTTCGTACCTGGCTGAGGATCCGGCCGAGATATATGGAATAAATGACCGGCGTCAGTTGGCCGAGGCTGAAAGACTGATCCGTCTCTCCGTTTTGAACGATTTGATGGACGCGGGGGTGACCGTGGTGGATCCAGCCTCGACGTACATTGACCGGCAGGTCCGGATCGGTTCCGACACGGTGCTCCACCCACTTACCCTGATTGAGGGGGCCAGTGTCGTCGGCGCCGAATGTGAACTCGGTCCGGGGGCCCGGCTGGTCAACTCACGTTTGGGCGACCGGGTATCCGTACAGTATTCGGTAGTGGCCGATTCAAGTATCGGCGACGGGTCCAAAGTGGGTCCCTTTGCCTACCTGCGGCCGGGGTGTGAGATCGGCGCCGGGGTCAAGATCGGTGACTTCGTGGAAATCAAGAAATCTGCGGTGGGGCCCGGGAGTAAGGTTCCCCACCTTTCTTATGTCGGCGATGCGGTAATCGGCAAGAATGTTAACGTTGGTGCCGGAACGATCACCTGCAACTATGACGGGGAAAAGAAGTGGACTACCGTAATCGAGGACGGGGCGTTCATCGGCAGCAACACCAACCTGGTGGCACCGGTGACCGTGGGGCGCGGTGCCTATATCGGGGCCGGCTCCACCATCCGGCGGGATGTTCCTCCCGGTGCCTTGGGGGTAGCCAGGAGCGAGCAAAAAAACATTCCAAATTGGGAAATCTTGAAAAAGAAAAGGAAGAAGAAAGAGATGAAGGAAACCACCTAGATATGGGCGATGAATGCAGGCACAAAACCCGAGCGGAGGTAAGGCCATGTTTTCGCGTCACAAGAAATTGAAGATAGTCAGCGGCAACGCCAACCCGGCCCTGGCGACTGAAATTTGCAATTATCTGGGGGTACCCCTGGGGTCCTGCAAGGTTTCCCGTTTTTCGGACGGTGAAATCAGGGTTCGTATTGAGGAGAACGTCCGGGGGGCGGATGTGTTTGTGATCCAGCCCACCGGCCACCCGGTGAACGAAAACCTGATGGAACTGCTGGTGATGAGCGACGCCTTGAAACGGGCTTCGGCCCGCCGGATCACCGCGGTGGTACCCTACTTCGGCTACGCCCGACAAGACCGTAAAACCAGGGCCCGTGAGCCGATCACGGCTAAACTGGTGGCCAACCTGCTTACGGCCAGTGGCGTTCAGCGGATGATTACGATGGACTTGCACGCCGGGCAGATCCAGGGTTTTTTTGACATTCCGGTGGACCACCTGCCTGGCGGTCCGATTCTGGCCGAGTACCTGAATCGCTGGCAGTTGGAAGACGTGGTGGTCGTCGCCCCCGACGTAGGTGGCGTGGTGCGGGCGCGCGAACTGGCCGAGCGCATCGGTGCCCCGCTGGCTGTGATTGACAAGCGCCGTCCGGAGCCCAACGTGGCCGAGATTGTCCACATCATCGGTCCCGTCCAAAACAAAACGGCGGTGATCCTGGACGATATCATCGATACGGCCGGGACGATCACCGAGGGCGGACAAGCCCTGCTGGCGTACGGGGCCAAGGCCGTGTACGTGTGCTGTACCCATCCGATCCTGTCGGGTCCGGCCATCGATCGGTTGCGCGAATCGGTACTGGAGGAGGTCATCGTCACCAACACCGTCTCAGTTTCCCCCGAGCGGCTGCTGCCGAAAATCAAAGTCCTGTCCGTCGCCCCGCTCCTGGGCGAGGCCATCATCCGTGTGCACGAAAACCTGTCCGTAAGTAAACTGTTTGATTGAACGGGCTGTAAGGCCCGTCCGGGCGGTTTTGGGCCGGGTTGTTTCCGGCTTTTCGGCGTTTCCAGCCGGTTTGCGAGCCTTTCACCGGCTCGGATACCCTACATACTTGCCGGAAGTTTGATATTATGTGGTAAGGGGAATAATTTTGCGAGGGAGGAACATTGGGAGATGAATATTGTAGACTTGAACGCCAAACCCAGAGCGGGTCGGGGGCGTGGGTACCGTAACCGGCTCAAGGCCACCGGTTTGATTCCGGCGGTTGTCTACGGCAAAGAGGTGGGCAGCCTGCCGATTGAGTTGGGTAACCGGGACGTCGAAAACATTCTGAACAAGGGCGGTCGGAATACACTGATTTCCTTGAAGATCCATACCGGAAAAGGTCGGCCCAAGAAGTTCGACACCATCATCAAAGACGTGCAAATTCACCCGTTCAAAAACGAGATTTTCCACGTTGACCTGCACCAGATTTCCCTGAAAGAGGAACTAACCACCGAAGTCGGCCTACGGATCACGGGGCATGCGCCCGGCGTGATCGCCGGCGGCAGTCTGGAACAGCTGATTTGGAAGATTGAGGTCAGCTGCCTGCCCAGGAACATACCGGATTACATCGAGGTCGACATATCGGGACTCGGCATTGGGGACAGTATTCACGTAGCTGACTTAAAAGCGCCGGAGGGCATAAAGTTTATAACGGACGAGGAGATCACGGTCGTTACTGTTACGGCGCCGCGACGTGCGGAGGAAGCTCCCGAAGAGATCGGCGAGGAGGCCGAGGAAGCGGCTCCCGCGTCCGAAACCGAACAATGAAGCTGGTCGTCGGTCTGGGTAACCCGGGGGAAAAGTACCGGTTTACCCGCCACAACATCGGTTTCATGTTTATCGAACGGTTGTCCGGTACCGTCGGTGCACCGGTTACCAGAAAGCGTTGTTATTCGTTGGTTGGCGAAGGCTTTCTGGACGATTTGAAGATTGTGCTCGCCAAGCCCCAGACGTACATGAACCTCAGCGGTCTGGCGGTTTCGGCCCTATCTGATTATTACCGGGCGGATATTGCCGACCTGCTGGTGGTCTGCGATGATCTTGATCTGCCGTTCGGACGAATCAGGTTGCGGCCCAAGGGGGGCTCCGGGGGACACCGGGGCCTGCAGTCCATCATCACAACACTCGGGAGTTCTGAGTTTCCGCGCCTGCGCGTAGGTATAGGTAAATCCGGAGAAGCCGTGGACTACGTTCTGGGCAGGTTCACGGCGGAGGACGAGGTCATGCTTGCCTCCATCCTGAGCATTGGGGTGGAGGCCGTGATTACGGCCTGCCGCGACGGCTTGGAGCCGGCGATGAACCGGTTTAACGGATGGGAGTTTGTGCCGGAAGAGGCTTAAAAACAGACTTCAGAAGCCGGAATACGGGAATCGGGAGGGAGAGTTAGAGGAACTCAAAGAGGTTAGAATTCAGGAGTATGGGTGTCGGGTTCATTTATCTCAAGAATCCGGGAACCAGAATATGGGCCAAGATTGAACGGGGATGCCCTTGTTCTGGAATTTCGGCTCCTGAATTCGGTCTCCTTCTAGGAGTGAAAAATGCAGGGTTTTACGGCATTCTTAAGTAAGATCCCCGCTTTAACAACCCTGGTTTCCGGCCTCTCGCGGTACGACCGCAGCCAGATAAACGGGGTGGGTGGAGGCCACCAGGCATTGGTCTGTGCGGTGCTGGACCGCAATACGCTGCCGCTGCTTGTGGTCACTCCCGGAGAGCGAGAGGCGGCTGTCCTGGCCGAGAACCTGGCAACCTTGCTCCCGGGGCGGGGGGTTTTTGCGTTTCCTCCTTGGGAAATGTTGCCAGTTCAGGTATTGGCATACAGCAAACACATCGGGGTGCGCCGGATGCGGGTGCTGGAAGCGCTCCTGGCCGGGGCCAACCCCGTGGTGATAGCCCCGGTGGATGCTCTGTCGCGCTTGCTGGCACCGCCATCGGTTATTCGCGAACGGATCTTTTCCCTCAAAACCGGCCAGAGCTGGAATCTGAACGGGCTTCGTGGCCGGCTCCTGGAACTGGGGTACAAGGATGTTTCCCGTGTCGACTCCGCCGGGCAGTTCAGTGTCCGGGGGGGCATCTTCGACCTGTTCGCCTACACGGCCGAATCCCCGGCACGTATCGAATTCTTCGGCGACGAAATCGCTTCGATGCGGCTTTTTGACCCCGAAACGCAACGTTCCCAGTCGGAGACGGACCGGGTGACCGTGGTGCCGGCCAGCGAGATGATGGTCCGGGAGGAAACCTGGGAAGCGGGGGCCAAAGCCCTGCGCCAAGATTTCGCCGAGCAACTGGAACGTTTGGGACGCAGGGGCAATGCCGAGGCCGTCCGACGCCTGCGGGAACGCAGGGATGATATTATTCCCCGGATTGAAACCAGGGCACGTTTTGACGGGATTGAGGATCTGCTGCCCTATTTTTACACCAAGCCGACTGTCTTTATGGATTATATGGGGTCGGACGCACTAGTGGTCCTGTCTGAACCCGACCGGATCGCCGAGGTGGCCCAAAGCTATGAGCAGCAGCGTTCCCAGGGTTATGCCGTGCTGCTGGAGCAGGGGCGGACCTTGCCCGGCCAATTCCTGATTTACCTGGACAATGCGCGTTTGTTCCGGGCGCTGGAACCTTTCCGAACGGTTTATATCTCGCTATTCGGCCGGGTCGGCCGTTTCCCCCGACCCCAGCAGTCAGTCGCCTTTGGCGTCCGGGAACTGCCCGCCACCATGGGCCGGGCCGAGGCCGTCCTGGGAGAGGTGCGCCGGCGGCAGGCCGCCGGGCAGAGAGTGTTACTCTTGCTGGGTACCGAGGAAAGGGCCCGGCGCCTCCTAAACGTTTTGCGGCAGGACGGACTGCCGGCATTCCGAGGCGTGGACTTGGAACAGGTTCAGCCGGGTCAGGTGGTTGTGGGAGTGGGTCGTCTCCACGAAGGGTTCGAGATTCCTGACGCCGGCCTGGTGATCCTGACCGAAAGGGAGATTTATGGCAAACAGCTTCACGACCGGCGTAGGCCGCTTCGGCCCCGGGGGCGGACCCTGGATGAGCTCGATTTGAATCCGGGCGACTACGTGGTGCACGTCAACCATGGGATCGGCCGTTACCACGGGATCGTCCTGCTGGAAATCAATGAGGTGAAACGGGAGTACCTCCTGATCAGGTACTCGGGGGAGGACAAACTCTACGTACCTACCGACCAGTTGGGTCTGGTGCAAAAGTATATCGGTGCCGAGGGTGAGACCCCGCGGCTGTCCCGTTTGGGCGGAAACGACTGGGCCCGGTCCAAGAAAAGGGTGCGGGAGGCCGTGCGGGAGATGGCGCAGGACTTGCTCAAGCTATACGCCTCCCGGCAGTCCCGGTCGGGGCACTGTTTTGCGGCCGACACCCCCTGGCAAAGTGAATTCGAACAGGCTTTCCCTTACGAGGAAACCCCGGACCAACTGAAGACCATCGTCCAGGTAAAAAAAGACATGCAGCGGCCACGCCCGATGGACCGCCTGTTGTGCGGCGACGTCGGCTACGGCAAGACCGAGGTGGCGATGCGTGCCGCCTTCAAGGCGGTCATGGATGGGAAACAGGTGGCCGTGCTGGTGCCGACCACCGTTTTGGCCCAGCAGCATCTGCAGACCTTCCGGGAGCGGTTTAACGGACATCCGGTGGTTATTGAAATGCTGAGCCGTTTCCGGTCCACCCGGGAAATAAAGCAGGTGCTGGCCGACCTGGCGCTGGGCAAGGTGGACATCGTAATCGGCACCCACCGGTTGGTGCAGGAAGACGTGCTTTTCCCGAAGCTGGGCCTGATCGTGGTTGACGAGGAACAGCGGTTCGGGGTGATGCACAAGGAAAAACTGAAGCTGAAATACCCGGACGTGGATGTGCTCACCCTTACGGCGACACCGATCCCCCGGACGCTGTACATGTCCTTGGTCGGTATCCGCGACACCGGTCTTTTGGAGACTCCGCCCCAGGACCGCTACCCGGTGCAGACTTTCGTGGTCGAGGAGGACCCGGTCTTGATCCGGGATGCGTTGGGAAGGGAGATGGCGCGGGGCGGCCAGGTTTACTTTGTACACAACCGGGTGTTTGAACTGGATCGGATCGCCTATTGGTTGAGCGAGCTTGTCCCCGAAGCCCGGATCGGCGTGGCGCACGGTCAAATGCGCGAGGACCAGCTGGAGCAGGTGATGATCGATTTTGTGGCCGGAGAGTACGATGTGCTGGTCTGTACCACCATCATTGAGACGGGATTGGATATCCCGAACGTCAATACCCTGATCGTAAAGGAGGCCGACCAACTGGGCCTGGCCCAGCTGTACCAACTGCGCGGCCGGGTGGGGCGTTCCAACCGCCTGGCTTACGCTTATTTTACCTTCCGGCGGGATCGGTTGATGGGTGAGGCCGCAGAGAAGCGGCTCCGGGCGATCCGGGATTTCACCGATTTTGGTTCCGGATTCAGGTTGGCCAAACGGGACCTGGAAATTCGGGGCGCCGGCAATTTGCTGGGCACCGAACAGCACGGCAACATTTCGGTGGTTGGGTTCGAGATGTATTGCCGCCTCCTGGAGGAAAGCGTGCGTGAATTGAAGGGCGAGAAAGCCGTCGACGAGTTTGAGACGGTGATCGAGTTGCCGGTGACCGCCTTCTTGCCGGATGATTACATCCCCGACCCCGAGGAAAAGGTCCGGTTGTATCACCTGCTGGCCCGTGTGGAGCGGCTGGAGGAGGTTGACGGGGTGGCGGATGAACTGCGGGACCGGTTCGGCAATCACCCGCGCCCCGTCCAAAACCTGTTGGCAGTGGCCCGGATCCGGGCCATGGCCCGCGGCCTCAAAGTCCGGAGCGTTAACTCCCAGGGCCGCTTCTGCCGCTTTGTAATGGGCGAAGGACACCCGCTGGACGGTAACCGGCTGGTGGCGGCCGCGGCACGCTATCCCGGGCGGTTGCGTTTCAAAGACGAGGAGACCGGATTTGAAATCTGGCTCAAATTGGAGCAGCCCAGGGACGAGGCGGATACAATTCGAGAAATACAAGCATTTATTGGCAATATCGGCCAAGAACCGCAAATCCACGTCTCCGAAGGGCGCCCGGCCCATTGAGCCGGATTAATTTCTTGGAAAAATATGAATAAATCTCAAACTGCAGTTGTATACTATTTTCAGCAGGGATGGATAACCCTTGTAGAAAAGGAGGGACGGAGTTCAATGAAGGCAACGGGCATAGTTCGCCGCATTGATGATTTAGGAAGGGTGGTTATTCCGAAAGAAATCAGACGGACCCTACGTATTCGCGAAGGCGACCCTCTCGAGATTTTTGTGGACCGCGACGGCGAAGTGATTCTAAAAAAGTATTCTCCAATTGGAGAACTCGGTGATTTCGCCAAGGAATACGCCGATTCTCTGTATGAAGCCACTGGTCACATTGCCTGTATAGCGGACCGCGACACCATTATCGCCGCTTCGGGTGCCCCTAAAAAAGAGTTTCTGAATAAACCGGTGGGACCTGCCGTCGAAAAGGTAATGGAAGACCGCAAGTCGGTCATCGTGAACGCACCGGGGGACGAACCGCTCTGCAAGGAATGCCTCGCGGCCGAAAACGGGGAATGCAAATACACAGCGGAGGTGATTGTGCCCATTATCTCCGGAGGGGATCCGATCGGGGCCGTGATGTTGATTTCAAAGGAGCCCGGTGCAAAAATGGGGCAACTGGAACTAAAACTATCCGAAACAGCGGCAGGATTTCTGGCGAAACAAATGGAACAGTAATGGCCGAAAGGCCATTTTTTTTGTCAGGGGGCAATGCATGGAAAAGGGCATACTGATCGCCGGATTGGGCCCGGGCGCACTCGAGGCCGTACCTGCGGGTCTGGTCGTGGAACTGTCCCGGGCTGACCGGGTTTTTCTTCGTACGGCCCGGCATCCGGTCGTACCCTGGTTGGAACAGCAGGGTTTGCGTTTTGAGACTTTTGACCACTTCTACGAACAGCGTGCCACCTTTGATGAGGTCTACCGGGGGATTACGGCCGCTATAACCAAGGCGGCACAGCATGGTCTGGTGGCTTACGTTGTACCGGGCCACCCGTTGGTGGCCGAGGAGGCCACCGGTTTGATTCTGGACCAGGCCCGTAAGGCGGGTCTGGAAACCCGGGTGCTCTCGGCGATGAGCTTCCTGGATGTTCTGTTCACGGCGCTCGGCCTGGACCCGACCGAGGGGCTCCTGGTTGCCGACGCGCTGCAGCCGGAAAAGTATTCGCCGGTCAGCTCGGTGGGCTTGGTGCTCACCCAGGTACACAACCGGATGGTGGCGGGAGAGGTTAAAATCCGGCTCATGGCCCACTACCCCGACGAACATCCGGTTTGGGTCGTCAAGGCGGCCGGGGTCCCGGAGTTGGAACAGATCAAGGAGGTCCCGCTGTATGCCGTGGACCGGCTGAACTGGCTGGATCACCTGACTTCGGTATATGTCCCGCCGATCGGGCCCGGCGCCGGAGCTTTCAGCCTCGAGCCTCTCGTTGGGATTATGGCTGTTCTGCGTGGCAAAGGGGGCTGCCCTTGGGACCGCGAGCAGAGCCACGAGTCCATCGGCCGTTACATGATCGAGGAAACTTACGAGGTGCTGGACGCTGTCGAACGGCAAAACATGTATAGTCTTTGTGAAGAATTGGGAGACTTATTATTGCAGATCGTGTTTCACGCCCAGCTGGCCAGGGAGAAAGGACATTTTGACTTAAACGACGTGATTAAAACGGTCTGTGACAAAATGATCTACCGGCATCCACACGTCTTTGGCGGGGAAAAGGTGCGGGACGCTGATGAAGTCCTGGTCAACTGGGAAAAACTGAAGTACAGGGAAAAGAAAGGCAAAGGGAAATCGTGCCTGACCGGGGTTCCTCGTAACCTGCCGGCCCTTTTGCGGGCCGACCGGGTACAGGAGAAAGCGGCTCGCGTCGGCTTTGACTGGCCGGACTTTCGGGGCGCCTTAGACAAGCTTGACGAGGAACTGGCCGAGTTGCGGGAGGTGCTGCCGGAACAGAACCCGGGCAGAAGTCGTGAGGAACTGGGCGATTTGCTGTTCGCGGTAGTCAACGTGGCCCGGTTGCTGAAAATTGATGCTGAGGAAGCCCTGCGTTTGACGGTGGACAGGTTTACCCGGCGTTTCGCCTTGGTGGAGGAGAAATGCCGGCTTTCCGAGCGGAAACCGGGGGAGGTTTCTTTGTCGGAAATGGATGAATGGTGGGAGGCTGCAAAAAAGTTAGAGAAATCCTAGGAAAACTTTCCTAACGGGCAGGAAATCCCACCAAGTTAAAGAATAATAATGAACCAAACATCCCAATATATTTTTTTAGGAGGGTGTCGTCGTGAACAAAGCTGAACTTATTTCGAGTGTCGCCGAAAAAACCAACCTTACCAAGAAAGATGCCGAAAAGGCTCTGGGTGCGATGTTGGAAACCATTGGGGAAGCCCTCTCGCAGGGTGACAAGGTCCAGCTGGTCGGTTTTGGCACGTTTGAGACCCGGGAGCGGGCCGCCCGTAAGGGTAGAAATCCTCAGACCGGCGCCGAAATCGACATCGCGGCCACCAAGGTTCCGGTTTTCAAGGCCGGCAAGGCTTTGCGGGGGTCGGTGGGCAACAGCTAGTCAGGCGTGCGTCTTGATAAGTTTCTAAAGGTTTCCCGCATCATCAAGCGACGCACCTTGGCCAAAGAGCTTTGCGACCGTGGACTGGCTACCGTGAACGGACGGCCGGCGAAGGCCGGTACCGTGGTTAAGCCGGGCGATATGGTATTTTTAAAATTGGGCTCCAAGACCATCCATTTTGAGGTCTTGAAGCTGGAACAACATTTGCCAGCCAGGTTGGCCACTGGTCTCTACCGCCTGCTTGGACCGAACGGGGCGGGTGAAAACAAGAACCAAGGGTAGCTGGCTTGTTTTTTGGATCACAGGGGGGGTTTAACCCCTCATTTTTTTTGCATACCCCACCGGGGATAAGGCATATCCATTAAGGGAGCGTAGGAGCGGCAGGTTTCTTTCCCATGCGAGAAGACCGGCTGATGAATCTTGGCTTGGAGGGGGTCAGGTAATGAACCAGGAAACCAAACACCGGATCGAGATGGTGCAGCGCCGGGAAATCAGCGTGGAAGGGGTGCAGCACGTTGAGAGTTTCACCGAAGACGAAATCACCATTGATACGAATATGGGCGTTATCGTGCTGGTTGGAGAAGGGTTGAATGTCACCCAACTCGATCTGGAAGCGGGCAAGCTTCAGGTGCATGGTCTGGTGAACGGAATTCAGTACCAGGAGGCCGGGTATCGGAAGTCCGGCCGCCGTGGCCGCAACATTTTGGGCCGCATCCTAAAATAGTGCCGGCGGGCGTCCTGCCGGGCGAAAGGATGTGGAGCCTTGTCTCTGGAGGCACAGTTTCTGGCCTTTCTGATCTCTATCGGAATCGGGATCGGGGCCGGCTTTCTCTTTGATTCTTACCGGACGATCAGAATTACACTCCGATTCGGCCGGGTGGGAACCAGTATCGGAGATCTTATGGCCTGGATCGTTCTGACGTTCATCGTTTTTTTCCTTTTGCTCCTGGTCAATTGGGGTGAGGTACGCTGGTACATTCTGCTGGGCTTGGGTTTGGGCGCTCTGGTGTATCGCCGGATTTTTTCAAGACCCGGCGGTATTTTTTGGAGGCGCAGCTTCGACATTGCCGGGCAGGTCATGCGGGTGCTGGTGAGTCCCATGATCTTTGCCTGGCGAATGTTGCGGCGGTTGTGCCGGATCCTGGCCTGGCCCTTTGTGCGCTTGCCTTTCGGACTGAGACGCAACACTCCGGAACCCCCGCAGGAGGCTGATTGAGCCGCTGGACGGTGGCGGCCCTAGTGCGGGTCCGGGAGAATATCAGGATGAATTTCAGCGGGGTTACTGACCGCCTCGACGGGGAAACAGTCTGAGACGCGAACCAAGAAAGGAACCGACCAAGGAAG